>CBDUXN010000034.1:0-25548 GCA_965371185.1 uncultured Thermoplasmata archaeon | reverse complement strand
TATTACCTCATCGTAGTCCAAATCCAACCCCGATTGAATGTAAGGCCTTGTGAAAATATATATCTTTCCGAATCTAGCCCGGTAAATCTTGGTGTGAAAGGTGGTTATAACCATATAACGTTTATATACCGTCACTATATATACTCGAACTGTTGGGATTGCAGAACACGTTTATGGAATTGTCAAAACCCAAAATAACCTTGAGAATTGTTGCACTTGAAGAGGAGGTTTGGAGATGAGAGTAAGAGTGAGAAAGAAGCTTGTATGGGATGATCAGGGTGTATCCGAGATATTGGCGGACATCCTGATACTTGTTATGACTGTGGTGCTGTTCTCAGTCATATTCGCCTTTGTATGGAACCTGCCAGCACCCGATGAAGCCACGTATGCGGATTTTGAAGGAACAGTTGATTTGGACTCTTTTGGTGGGAGGATAAATCTCACCCACAACGGCGGTGAGGATCTTAGGGAAGCTTACACTCAGATAATTCTCATAAGAAACTATGGCGATGACACAAGAGACCTGCTCACGAAGGACGATGGTGGGGATGCCGACAACCCAGGAGGATACGGTTTGGCAGGGGACAGCCTATGGTCTACTGGGGAGAAATGGACTTACTACTTCGGCGGTTTGATGGAAGACGACAATTTGGAGCTGAGGGTCATCGATTCGAGGACCTTTACCCTTATTTCCGGGACCAAACTAATGGGGGCGGGTGCCAACGATGCACCGATAATAATGGAAAGATGGTACGATCCGAAACCAGCTGTGAACGCGAGCACGATGAAAATCCATGCCAAGGTCAGGGACCCGGATGGTTATAAGGACATCGAAACAGTAGGCTCAGTTTACGTGAATGTGAGCGCTCTGAGCAGCACCCAGAACATCGTGAATTTCAACCTGATTACACATACTGATTATACTGGCACCTTTGAGACCCCTGATATACAGGTGGACAAAGGTCAGGGCACATACACTTTAACTATAAATGCAAAGGACTCCTCAGGGTTCACAGATATCACAGGCAGAATCATCATTTACGTGGGCTCGACTGCATTGAATGCACCTGTGATAATGGAGAGATGGGCTATTCCTGAGGTTGGTGTGAACGGCACACCTATCACAATCTATTGCAGAGTGGAGGACCCGGATGGCTGGAATAACATAGAATACGTTATAACCAATATTACGAATTTAACTGGTGGTCCTCCGAATATTGTAAATATGCTAGATTATGAACAGGATGGCATCTGGGAGTACACGATACCAACGGTCAATGTCTCAATAGGCGACCTATACAACATATCTTTCGAGGTAAAGGATATTACCGACTTGTACGACAATGCTCATTTGAATATCAACGTTAAGAAATTCAAGCCTGTGATCTCCAGGACATGGACAGTGCCAGCAGTTGGAAAGGATGAGGAAAGCATCACGATCTACGCAGAGGTCTACGATCCAGACGGTTACAGCAACATAGACGAGGTTCAGGTGAATCTTACAAATCTCAATCCCTCGTACGGATGGGAGGACATGACGGATCCTGAGGAGGATGGGATATTCGAGCGCACTCTCACCATCGATGTAGCAACCGGCGGAAACAAGGCCGTTTATTTCACGGCAGAAGACATGGAGAAAAACAAGGTAAGTGCAACAATGAAGGTTTGGGTTGTCACAAAATACCCACCTGTGATCGAGGCAAGGTGGATCGATCCTGTTTTCCCTGAGAACAACACCAACCTATCGATATATGTGCAGGTCATGGATCCAGACGGATACGAGGATATTAATTTGGTTGAGGTGAATGTTACAGACCTGGACAGGAACTTTAATGCCTCCGGGGTCTGGTATGAAATGATAGATATAGATGGGGACGGGATTTTCATAAACATAACCCTGGTTGACCAGGAAGAAGGCTCATATGTGCTGAACTTCAGGGCGTCTGATATGAGCAACAATACAGTAAATGCTTCTTTGAACTTCACGATACTGCCCTATATGCCGAGGTTCTTGAATGTGTGGACCTCTCCGACCATCGGGAAAAACGGCAGTTATATAGAGATGTTCGCCAACGTGATGGATCCAAACGGTTATGCAGATATTGCCAACGTTATGGTGAACATCAGCCAGATAAATCAATCTTTGAACGCCACAAACTGGTGGGTGGTCATGAACGACTTGGAAAATGGAACTTACAACTGGACGGAGATGATAAATGTCAACGAAACTGGCGTATACTCCCTGAACTTCACGGTTACAGACCTGGATAATAACATAGCATCTGCAAGCTTACAGCTTCTGATAACTTCTAACAAACCGACAATTCTCCAGACCTTCTACCACCCAACTCCCGCCGTCAATGGAACCAACGTTACCATCGCTGCATGGATATGGGATGAAGATGGCAGGGAGGACATTCTCTACGTGAGAGCCAACGTCACTCTGTTAAATTTTTCTGCAGCCGCTGCAAATGAATCCATTTGGATAAATCTCACAGATGATGACCTCGACAATGTATATGAGAACTTTACATTCGTTAACGTGACAGCTGCAGGGGAATACAGCATAACCCTCGAGGTAAAAGATTTAACCAATAACATGAAGACCAAGAACTTCACAGTAAACGTCACACTCATCGAGGTGGTTTCAGGAGAGGAGTTCGAGCCTACGGTATTTGGTATGGCCTATCCGAATGCAGTGGGTGGAGGGAGCCAATTTTGGGTCAGCGCCTATGCAAGCAACGGCTCTGACTCAGGTGAGAAAGTCGATACAGTTCATTTCAGCTGGGGTGGAACAACATACACAATGGACCGCGTCATCGGGAACTTTTACAGATACCCGAACCCTTTTGGTGCTCCCCTTGTTTATCAAACCGAGGTTCGTGATGTGGATGTTTGGGCAAAGAACAGCACCGGGGACATCATTGCCACTGACACAATCAAGCTGCTGATATTGTGGGACGAGACCGGGGGCGAGGTAACAAAGTCAACAGCTCTTCAGAAAAACGTTGCTTGGATAGCTTACGACCAAGGATTCGTAATAACGAACAACAAGACCTCCAATAAAACTGTTCAGATATTCGAGATGTTCGATCCAAAAGACGAAATGTGCCACGTGAAGATCGGCAGCAATTCCATCACGAATACCGAGAAAGTCAACATATTCAGAATCACGAGTAGGACAACGGGCGAGGTTATCGGCCCGCCATATTTGCCAGACAACCTCAAATTCGAGTACGATGGTGTAATGGCAGGGTACTGGTTCTTTAACCTGTCCTTCCCGACACAACCGTTGTTTGATTATATTGCTGATAATACTGGCCCCGGCCCTAACCAGTTCCCAGCTGGTACAAATGCAGAATATTTTGATGTCTACATGTACATCAAGGACACCACTGACGATTATTTCATGACTGAAACGTGGATGGTGGTAACAGACAGTTCAACACCAGGTTTCTATCCGTATCTGAGGTTCTGGTACGATGAGGATTATATACCAGGCGTTCCAATAGATGATAGTGATGATGACAAAATTCCAGATTCCCCGCCTGGAGTTCAGGGTCCAACTTCGGAATACTATACTTTCCAGAATACAGATGTTATTTATGTGGAGATAATAACCCAGACCACTGATTCTGCAAGCGATGTCACTTTCACGAACCTGGAGATCCAGGACTTCTGGGGAAACCACATGATATCAAATCCAGAGGACGCAGGTGCGGTTGGTCCGATATCCACGCATACAGACCATAAAGGCAAAATACGCTACATAGTTGCAGTTGACCTGTTGAGAGCGGATAAGGACCCGTGGCTCATGGGTAAGGTTGCATATACCGTGATAATCTCAGGCTTCAAGGAGAATGCTGGTGATTTTGAAGAATTTACATACCTTGCCAAACAGATTATAATCGAGTCTCCAGCATCGATAATGGACATCGTGAACGGGCATGAACATGCAGGCGGTGGCACATGGACACCTAAGTACCATGGTCATTTCTATGAGAATATGAACGGCTACTTTAATGCCTATCTGTACGCAGTTCAATCAGGAGCTCAGGGACAGACAGATAATGTTGGTGAAATATGGACTGTGGCATTTGACGACCTGGATGGAGACAGTGATAGGGAGATCGTGACTGGCAGAGCAGGTGACGGCGACCCAACCCTTTCTATTTGGGAGAATCTTGGCGGAGGGAACTTCGAGGAGGTTGAGATCGATCATCTCGATGATGAGATATATTCTGTAGCGATTGGCCATGTAGACAAGGTAGGGTCGCTTGAGCCTTTGGACATTGTGATCGGCACGCTCGGTGGAGATGTCATATACTACAGAAATGATGGATTCTGGGACCAAACCGAAACGATTGCTACAGGATTAGGTATAGTTTTGTGGGGGCACGCCATTGAAATTGCAGATTTGGACAACGACGGCGATGGCGATGTGGTTGTTGGAAGTACAAAGGGTATGAAGGTCTTTAGAAACGACGGCGGAAGTTGGACTGAGGTCTACGAACATTACTTGGGCGGCGACGACGAAAATGACGCTAAATATGGTATGAGCGTTGCTATAGGATATCTGGAGGAAGATTACGATACACCCGGAACAGAAGATGCTTTTTTAGACATCGTTGTGGGCAATAATGAGGGGGATGTATACAGGTTCTTAAACGGTGATAACGATTTAACGACATGGGGGGCTGGCACAGTCGATATCGATCTCGATGTGGGCAGTGTATATGTTGATATTGGCAACATCGATGGTCTGACTTATTTGGATGTGGTTGCAGGATGCGATGATACGCTGAGATGGTACAAAAACACTGACGGCGGGAGCACATGGCTGCCAAATACAGATGGCAACATATTGGGCACTTTACCGCCGGATGGCTCACATGACATAACTGCGGTCAGGGTAGGAAACATCGATGGCGCGATTCAAGACGATATAGCTATCTCAACTACCGGGGTATTCAAAACATCTGGTGGCATGATCTATTACTATAGGAACCTAGGAAGGGCCAGCGATTGGATGAGGTTCGAGGTGGACAATTTATTCAGATTAGGCGGTGCTATGGACATCTTCTCCATAGAAATCGGTGATGCTGACTTAGGATCATGGTGAAGGTGTTGGAAAATTAGGTAAAGCCACATATCGACAATTATAAATATATAATAACCTATAATTAGGCGCGCAGGCTGAGGCGACCTTTGATTGCTCTTGATTCGCCGAGCGTGTCTATCAAAACACCTTCAATTGGGTAGGTTAGAACCATAGGGGATGATAATATCAGAAAGTTTAAGGAAGATGAAGATGGTGTTGCAGCGGTGATAGGCACGATAATGGGCCTGATGGTGTTCTTGGCCTTCATATCTCTTTTCGTTCTTCACTGGGTGCCTGTCATGATGGAGGACAACGAACACAGACATATGAGCGATGTCCAGAGTCAGTTCAGCGACTTGAAAAAGACCGTGGATAACCAGATTCTTACGGATGAAAGGAACCAAACATACTATTCCCCCATCAAACTCGGGGCCGATGGCGTGCCTATGTTCGAGAAGGAAACTCCAGGCCAGCTTTCTCTTAGACCAAGTACCGAGTTCTTCAATATCTCGTTTCAGGATACCGGAGAGGAGGTCTTCGAGAACTCCTCAGGCAGTGTGGACCTGGTGGTCTTCAATAGATTCTACATAAGACAGTCCGTTATCTATGAGAACGGAGCGGTTATCATCAGCCAGAAAAAAGGTGAAGTGGTGAAGGTGGAGCCCAACTTCCTCGTGGAGAAGGAAGGCCAGAATGTCATGATAACCGTAACGATGATCTCGCTCTATCATGAATCAGAGGAGAGCATCGGCGGTATAAGTCCTGAGGGTGTATCAACCCGGCTCTGGTATACGGACAGGTGGACATATACGGACATCACGAACATC
Organism: uncultured Thermoplasmata archaeon; assembly: GCA_965371185.1. Taxonomy (GTDB): domain Archaea; phylum Thermoplasmatota; class Thermoplasmata. The sequence continues at coordinate 19,620 of CBDUXN010000034.1, read as the reverse complement.
AACCAAAGGATAACCCTAACGATCAACTCGAGGTATGCGGACACATGGGACGGTTACTACACAAAAGTTCTCTCAAATGCAGGTCTGGAAGACGGAACCGACTTCAATACGACAGTATCATCCAACACGCTTACTATAAATATCGACAGGGTGTCGGAGCTGACGCTCACCCATGCATTTTTTGAGGCGTATCTCGGTAGAAGTACGGCTTAATAAAAGATTAGGGGAATAACATGGTGGAAGAAGGCGTTGCCGAAATGGAAGAAAAATCCATTCCCATGGCAGAGCTCCCTGTAAAAGATAAGAGAGCGGCGCAGAGATCGAAATTCACTCGCATGAAGAACGCCTATCTGACCTTCTTTGCACAGCGTTTCAACAAACAACCTGTGAAGGTGAGGTTGGCCGAGGGGCTGAGAGAGGAAAGGCAGGTGGAGAGAGGCTCGGTACTGACTGAGATACCTGAGATCATGGATCCCAATATCGAGGAGGTCGAGTTCTATGCTATCAATGAGCCTTATACCTATGCGAGATTGGTCTACAACGAAACGAAAAGCGAGTACATCTACTATGGCATAGAGCCCCAGCTCACGGACAGGGAGAAGGAACTGCTTCACTATCTAAAAGAGACTTTGAAGATGACTCTTGGCTATGATTGGGAGGAGATGAGCGAAAAGGACAAGAAAGAATATCTCGAAGATAACATCAAAGCCCTGATTTCCAGCAGGGGCATGAAGATAAACCCTGTTACGGAGGATAAACTACGCTATTATATTCTCCGGGACTTTATAGGTTACGGCCCAATAGACGTCCTCATTCAGGACAAGCAGGTGGAGGACACCTCCTGCGACGGCGTTGGGATACCGATATTCATATTTCACAAAAAATTCGAGTCCATCAAGACCTCGGTTGCATTCGAGGATGAGGATGAGCTGAACTCCTTCGTGATCCTCCTGGGCCAGAGATGCGGCAGGCAGGTTTCCGTTTCACTGCCCATCCTGGACGGGACGACGGTGGAGGGGCACAGGGTTCAGGCCACCTATGCCAGGGAGGTCACAACCCGCGGTTCTTCATTTACCATAAGACGATACAAGGAGGAGCCATTCACACCTGTGGATCTTCTCGACTTCCATTCTGCCTCCCCCGAGATGGTTGCTTACCTATGGATAGCTGTGGAGCATGGTGAATCCATGATAATCGCAGGGGGCACTGCCAGTGGAAAAACCGCCACGCTGAATGCCATCATGCTGTTCATACCCCCAACAGCAAAAATCGTCAGCATAGAGGATACAAGGGAAATAAACCTTCACCATGAGAATTGGATACCAGGAGTTACAAGGACTGGAGCAGGAGAGATAGGGGCCGATGGGAAAGCTGCTGGTGCTGTGGACATGTACGACCTGGTGAGGGCTGCCCTGAGGCAGAGGCCGAACTACATCATGGTGGGTGAGGTCAGAGGTAAAGAGACTTACACCATGTTCCAGGCCATGGCAACAGGACACACCACCTATTCCACCATGCATGCGGATTCTGTAAAGAGCATGGTTCACAGGCTTGAGAATCCACCTATCAACTGTCCCAGGATATTGTTATCGGCTTTGAACAACGTCGTGATTCAGAAGCATGCGAGGGTAGGTTCAAGCGTGGTTAGGCGGATCATAGAGATGGTTGAAATCGTGGGTTTCGAGCCTGAGACCAACGAATTGATCACCAATACGGTTTTTGAGTGGGATCAGGCCACAGATTCGTTCCTGTACAAGGGCCACAGCTTCCTATACGATAAGATCCAGGAAATGAAGGGCATGACCAGCGATGAGATGAGGGAAGAGGTTGAGCGCAGGATAGAGATCGTAAATTATATGGTGAAGAAACACATGGTCGATTTCAGAGAAATTGGGGCATTGATCTCTTCTTACTATAAAGAGCCTGAGGCAGCATTCGAAAGGATCAAAGAGGAGCGGGAGAAGATGGAAAAGCTCGAGGCTCAGAAAAAGGCTGTAGCGGCGGCAAAGATGAAAGGTGAGGCATTTGCCTGAAGTCAGAGATGCATTCAAGTCACTGGAAACCTCCAGGAGGGGCAGCGTAACCACGGTGAAGATAGAGGAGGCGTACGCAGAGGATTTCGGTCCCCATCTGATCAAACTGCCAAAAGGCGTAGCCGTGGAGCAGATCAAACTGACACCCTATCAGCAGTTCTGCTGGAGGACCATGGGAAGATATGTGAAGAGGCGCGGTAAACCGAGCCCAAAGCTTGAAGAGTCGCTCCAGATGGCTCACCTGAGGATCAGACCTGATGAGTACACCGCCGTGGTTCTCATGTCCACGGTAATTGCGTTTGTTGCCATGCTCGCCATAGGCATATTCTTAGGTGTCGTATTATGGTTCATTGCAATGGGCTCCTGGGGCTTTATCATAGGTGCGATAATGATCATCATCGTGCCTGTCCTCGTCTATGTTTTCATGATGTCATCCCCGTCATCCAAGGCAAGAGCAAGAGGCAAGAACATAGACAAGAATATCTCAGCCGTAATGAGCTTTATCTCCGCCATGGCATCCGCAAATGTCAATGTGGATGTGATTTTCAAGGAGCTGGCAAAACAGCCGATCTACGGTGAGATCCAGAAGGAAGCGGAATGGATCACCCGGGATACGGAGCTTCTGGGTCAGGACATTCTCTCTGCCATCAAATCTGCATCCTTGAGAACCCCCTCGATAAAATTCCAGGACTTCCTTCAGGGCGTGATCACAACTTCAAGCTCAGGTGGAGAGCTGAAGCCATTCTTCTTAATAAAGGCAAAGCAGTACGAGGACGAGAGAAGGTTGGACATGAGGGCGAGAATAGAAACCCTTGGTATGCTGGCTGAGAGCTTCGTCACGGTTGGGGTAGCGTTTCCGCTTTTCCTCGTGGTGATGATGTCCATCATGGCCTTGGTGGGAAGCAATCCCGATTTCATAGTGATGCTTCTGTTTACCATATGTTTCGGAATGATACCCATGGTGGAGGTGGGTTTCCTCGTGGGAATATCTGCTATGGGCGAGTAGAGGTAGTATCATGGCGGCGGAAAAGGAATCAGAGAAGGTAAAGAAGATCAAGGCAGTTAAAGAGACGAACTGGCTCTTGGTTTCCGTGGTAATTGCCCTCGTTCTATCAGGGATATTTGGTGCCCTGGCTTACCTTTCACAAATTGGCGTTGTGGATTTTGAAGGAGAGGCAGAGGTGATATTCGACGAGGACGGCGTTCCCATCGGTGTCATTGACCGCGCCGCTGTTATGGTGATGGAGATCCAAGGGGATCAGATAACATACTACTCGATAGTGGAAAAGTCACTATCCCCGGAAGAGGCTCAAGGTCTATTGGATGAAGATGAAGATATTATCGATGCCCTCGAAGAAAGGGATATGGAGCTGGGAAATGCCCCATACACAAAGAGAACCCTCTCCGTGGATAAGGGATACGAATTGGGAAAACCGCAGGACCAGCAGCCCTTCCGACTAGATGGCGACATGATAAACTTCTTGATACTCGCCATGATACCGCCCTGTGCCATTCCTGGCGTCTATATCATGCGCTATGAAAAAAATATCAAGCAGATCGAAGATCGTCTGCCTGATTTCCTCAGGGATGTGGCCGAGGCAGGCAGATTTGGAATGACATTGGCAGATGCTATGGTGGTTGCATCCAGCGGTAGATACGGTAAACTCACACCTGAGATCAAGAAGATGGCTGCGCGTATAGACTGGGGTGTACCTGCGAACGAAGCCATCAGGCTGTTCTCAGACAAGGTCAAAACGCCCTTGGTAAATAGGGTATGCGCCATAATAATGAAGTCGAACGATGCAGGCGGCAACGTTGCCGATGTGCTAACGCTGGTGGCAAACGATACCAAACAGGTGCAGCTTATGGAAAAGGAGCGCAGACTTACTATGAGCACCTACGTCGCAGTGATCTATATCTCCTTCTTCGTGTTCCTTTTCACGATCATCATATTGAACTCCACATTCCTGCCGCAGATGAGAGAGGCTGGGGAGGAAACCTCCCGCATGATAGCTGCAACCGGCGGAGGTGGAGAAGAATCGGTACAGGTTATCCAGGCGGGAGCGATATCTTCCATCCAATTCGCCTATCTTATCGCGTCCGTAGCACATGCCGTGGGCGATGGTTTGATAGCCGGTAGTTTAGCCACAGGCAAAGCCAAGAACGGACTGGTGCACAGCTTCATTTTGCTCGTGACTTGTTTCTTCATGCTCAGGGTGTTGACATAATTTATAACGAAACCAGGTTGTAGAGGTTGATCCAAATGGAAGCTGAAGGAGAGGCCGAAGACCTCATAGACAAGCAGATGGAGGCCATAGAGGACAGGCGGGTCGAGATAGGGGAGGAAAAGACCAGACTGGATGAGGAAGAGGAAGAGCTCGAGGAAATGGAGGAGGAGCTAGAAGAGATGAAGGGCTTCTTCAAGAAGTTTAAGATAGGTTGTGTCAATTTCTTTGTAAAAAAATCCTCCGCACCTCGGAGGATAATGACCACAAAGGCGGAGGCGCATGGTTTAAAGGACGAGGAGGCCAAGAAGGTCACGCCAGTTCCTAAAATCGCCGAGAAGTGGGTTGACGAGATCGAGATCGACCAAGTTGAGGACCCATATTCCTACGTGCGCATCAAATACGACAATCAAACAGATGAATATCTTTATGAGGTTATCGAACCCCCTATATCCAAGGATGAGGAAAACGTGCTGGAGCTTCTAAAGGAGGGATTCATCGACACATTTAAACTGGTTCCGGATAAGACCACAGAGGCGTCAGAGCGCTACCTGAGAAAAACCATGGACGGTCTTCTCCAGGGCATGGATTTAAAGCTGAATCCCCTGGCAAAGGAGAGAATCTTCTATTACATTAGAAGGGACTTCATTGGCTACGGTCCCATTCAGGCGATGATGATCGAATATCAGGTTGAGGACATTTCCTGTGATGGTGTGGGCGTGCCGATTTTCATCTATCATAGAAAGTACGGCTCCATAAGATCCAATGTCAAGTTCAACACGGCAGCGGAGCTGGACGGTTTCGTTGTCTGGATGGCACAGAGGTGCGGAAAACATATCAGCGTTGCAAATCCAATGCTCGACGCCACGGTGCCTGACGGATCTAGGCTGCAGGAAACGCTGAGCACCCACGTCACGAAGAAAGGCTCTTCTTTTACCATAAGGAGGTTCAGAGAAAACCCATTCACATTCGTGGATTTGATCAAGTTCAAGACCATGTCCACCGAGATGGTTGTCTACCTCTGGCTTGCCATAGAGCATGGACAATCCATGCTGATCTGCGGTGGCACAGCAAGTGGAAAAACGACCACACTGAATGCGATTCTATTGTTCATACCTCCTCAGATGAAGATCGTAACCATCGAGGATACCAGGGAGTTGAACCTGCCCCATGAGAACTGGGTGCCCACGCTCACGAGGAGCGGTTTTGGAGCTAAGAGCCTCATTACAGGCAAGGCCCCGGGTGAAATCGACATGTTCGACCTTCTTACCATGGGATTGAGGCAGAGGCCGCAGTATCTGATGGTTGGCGAGGTTAGAGGAGCCGAGGCTTATACGGTCTTCCAGGCCATGGCAACAGGCAAGGCTTCCTACACCACTTTTCACGCTGAGTCCACCCAGGCCATGGTTCACAGAATGGAGAATCCGCCGATCAACCTTCCCAGGGCACTGATAACCGCTTTAGACTGCGTGCTGCTGCAGGCACAGGTGAAGGTAGGCACGAAGATGACGAGAAGGGTCAAAGGATTGACTGAGATCGTGGGCTTGGACCCCGAAACAAACGAGCTCATCACGAACACGGCCTATTCCTGGAACCCTGCAGATGACACGTTCAACTACAGCGGCCACAGCTACATTTACGAGAAGGTGCAGGCCCAGAAGAACTGGACTCTGAGGGAGGTGGAGCGGGAGGTAAAGCGCAGGATGGACCTCATTACTTACATGCAGAAGATCGAAGTGAGCAACTACCTGGATGTCTCCAGGATCATCTCAGCCTACTACAAGGATCCTGAGAAGGTCATAAAGAAGGCCAGGGAGGAGCTGACAAAGGACGCCACCGCTGCTGGGCCAGGTGCGATGGGAAGAAAGGTGGCTTAAGGTTTTCCTTCTTTTTTCTATTTTTTTATTTTCCTTTGTTTTAAGAGATATTTGGGCCGCCGAGCCCTGAGGCTTAAGAAATAATTATTGTTTAATCATAACCGAAGGGCCAAGGCGGGCTCATGGATAAAATCGAAAAAAATTTTAGTGGGACCGCCGAGCCCTTCAAATTAAGAAGTAATTAGGGTAAAATTATAATTGAAGGGCCAAGGCGGGCTCACGGATAAAATCGAAAAAAATTTTAGTGGGACCGCCGAGCCTTTAAGCTTAAGACGATAGTATTGTAAGAACATAACTTGAAGGCAAGGCGGCCCCACGAATTACAGCAATAAAACAACAGAGTGGGGCCGCCGAGATTTGAACTCGGGTACCCACCACCCCAAGGTGGAAGGATTGGCCAAGCTACCCTACGGCCCCATAAAGACCGAGCCCTGAAATAGAATATGTCCTTAAACCTTTTTTTATGGTAACACAATAAGTAGCAAATGGGCCGCCGAGTGTTCGAGCTTAAGATATCGGCATTTTATGAGAATAACTCGAACACGAAGTGCCCTCGCGAATACATCGTAGTAAAACAGAGTGGGGGCACTGGGATTTGAACTCGAGTATCCAGCATTTCGTATCATGTTCGAAACCGAGCTGTTATACGGGAGCCCGGTACTCAACGAAACCCCAAGCTGAGAGGATGGTCCAAGCTACCCTACGGCCCCATAATGAGCAAGCCACTGAATAGAATATATGCTTATACCTTTTTTCATGGAGTCGGTAAACTAAGCAAAATTAAAATAAAAAAATATAGAAGAATGATAGAACTCTTAAGGATTCCTCATTCATTCTTTTTTAAAACCTACGTGGGGGTCTGTGCTTTCTATAACATTCCTGACAGTAAACAGGTCTGGTACCATCCGGTTTAAATGGGACCTGCGCTTCTTGTCCACAATCAGAACAGGTTATAGTATGCATTTCTCTAGGAGGACGATTGTATCCGCCTCCTCCTCTTCTCTCTCTATACATTTCTATACTACCTATTTCTTTCACCAAGCTCTCTCTCGAAAACTCGTGAGACCTCGTAGCAAACATTGACTATTTAAGGTTATTGGCTAATACTTGATAACCCCCATCCAATCTGCTGGATTTTGCTGGCAAATTAAAAAACCACTACCTTAATAAACCAAAACCCTCATTACCGCAATATCCGGTGAAAAAAAATGGATATGGGGCTCGTTTATACATTCATAGTCATCCTCATTTACATCCTTATTTTAGTACTCCTCAAACTGAAGGGGGCCTTCAAAGAGGAGAAGGTTTCGCTTTGGGGCCCTTTTCTTATGTGGCGCACCCAGAAGGGCAAGAAGTTCATTGAAAAATTGGCATCCAAAAAGAGATTTTGGAAGACGTACGGGAGCTTCTCAATAGGTCTTTGTCTTGTAGTGATGATATTGATGATGTTCCTGCTCGTATGGTCGGCAACCCTGGTGCCCAGGATACCAAAGGAGCACGCCCCCGAACCGCAGCTCTTGATCGGAATACCTGGTGTGAACCCGATCATCCCTATATGGTACGGCATCATAGCTTTGGTTATCGCGATTGTCGTGCATGAGTTTGCCCACGGTATCTTAACCCGGGTGGCGAATTTAAAAGTAAAATCTTTGGGCATAGTAGCATGCGTTATACCCATCGGAGCGTTCGTTGAGCCGGATGAGGATGAATTGAAAGCCGCGCCGAAGAAGGAGAGGATGAGGATCTTTGCTGTGGGTCCTTCCACGAACGTTATCTTTGCGATAATTTGTGCATTAATATTTTCATGGTCGTTCATGGGATCCCTGGAGCCAGCTGCCGATGGAATTTTTATAAATACGGTGGATGTTGAGGCCCCTGCTTACAATGCAACCTTGAGGCCGGGAATGATAATTTCCTATGTAAACGGTACATCATACAACGGCACCCCCATCGAGGGCGTGGACATTGAGAGTATGAGCGATTTTCATGAATTCATGGAAAACACGAGTGTAAACGATACCATCAACATGACCGTTTATTATGAGGGTAAGTACCTGGTTTTGAACGCAACATTGGCTGACAGATACGATTACACGGAAGAAGAGGAGGATAGAGGCAAAGGCTATCTAGGTGTTTCATATATGAATCTCAGGGTACTGTCTGATACTCTGGAACATCCACTTTCCTATTTTGATTCCTTCGAGGGTAAGATGTACGGTGCTATCAACTACATCCTCCTTCCATTTTATAGATTGAGCCCCTTCCCAGATCATCTAACAGATGGCTACACCATAACAGGCTTCTGGTCTTTCCTTCCCGCTCCAGCATTTTGGTTCCTTGCGAACCTCTTCTATTGGCTCTTCTGGCTGAACCTCATGGTGGGTTTGACGAACGCCTTGCCTGCTGTACCCTTGGACGGGGGTCATTTGTTTAAGGACAGCCTGGACAGTGTAATCGCCAGAACTCGAAAGTCTTTGGGGGAAAAGGAGAGGGAGCGTTATGTCAAAACCATATCCTTATCCATAGCTTTTTTCGTGCTGTTCCTGTTTTTATGGCAGCTCATAGGGCCGAGGATTTGATTTTTAACGTCTGGCAAGAAGATATAAATACCCAGAAATATATGAATGAACATACTTTGGCTAAAACAGTTGGGAGATAATAATATGAGAAGTAACTTTTTTGGTGGGCTGTTTGGTGTGTTCGTGATGTGCGCTCTGCTTTTTTCACAATTTCAGCTTGCGGTTGTTGGCGATATATCCATAGATGTGGAGAACCCGATATCGGAGGATATTTATGCAGATGGTATTTCCTCCCCCCAAACTCCCGATTCAAAGGAAACGACATCCTCAATTTTATCGACCAATTTAATATCATCTAATCTTGAAAAGTCCGAACTTCCATACTGGAAGATCGAACCTGAGCTTCTGGAAGCATCAAAGGGCACTGATAGCATTGAAGTGATCATCACAGCTACAGACATGAACGAGGTGAGGGAGCTATTGGGCTATGAAAACCCAAACCCTCCATTTGAGACGAAAAGACACGAGCTGAGACTTGAAACATCGGTACTCGAAATACAAAGCTACATGCTTTTGAAGATCGCATCGTTGGAGAGCGTGATCAGCGTACAGAGCTATCGCCTTCCTGAGCCGCCTCAATTTCCAGAGAACATGGACGGTGAAGGGCAATTCGACCCAGACCTCGAACCAACGATGTGGAACGCCGTAAAATATCACGGGGCAGATAATGCTTGGGACCTAGGTTTTAACGGCTCAGGTGTTAAAGTCGCCGTGCTGGATACAGGCGTGGATTTCGGCCACCCTGATCTCAATGGAACCCAGGCCAGGGACGAAAATCCTTCCTCTCCATACTACGGCTGGCCTCTGGCTTTTGATTCGAGGTCTATGAATAATTACCTCTCCTCGGGGGGTGTAGGTTTTACTGGCGGGAATAATAATTGGTACAGCGATACGAGCACCACTGACACGGATAGCAACGGAAACGGTACACTGGATGTCTCAGGTTATAATGTGACTGGAATCATCAGCCAGAGCGGGATCTATCATATCGGTTTACATCCAGACACAAGCCTTGTGTTCAAATTGGGAAACTACGCTAATGTGCTGGTCGTTGATGAAAACCTTCCAGGTGTTTACGATACAGTCTATGTGGATTTGGACGACGATATGAACTTCACCGATGAAAAACCATGCAGAAAAGGGGATGAGGTATCAAGCCATGATCTTAATGGCGATGGCACCCCTGACAGATCAGGAGGCATGGTATATTTTATTGCTGACGGTATCAATCCTGTGCCGTATTCCGATATCATAGCGGCTGAGAATGGTTACTCCCTGCCCGTGCCAACAAGCGGTGACCTTGTCGTCTTCATGCTCAACGATTATACAGAGGCAGGAGGGAATCACGGTACTTTGTGCGCTTCCGCTGTTGCAGGGCAGGGCGTTATAGCCTCAGGCAGAGTAACAGGCACTGCGCCCAATGCCAAAATTATCGCTGTGGGCAATATCTATCAGGGAGGGAACAGTCTTGATAATTACTACTTCGCTGTAGAGGGTTATGACGGCATACCAGGCACAGGAGATGAGGCACAGGTGGTGAGCTGCAGTTTTGGTGATTCCGACGTCATACACGGTGGATGGGATTTCACCTCAAGGTTCGTGGACAATCTAACTACCAACTACGCTCCCAATGTGACCTTCTCTGTTGCGAGCGGCAACGGAGGCTATGGCTACGGCACCGTTGTATCTCCTGGTTCATCTGCAGGTGTGATAACCGTTGGCGCAGCGTATAATAAACGCATTCCGGAGGTTGTGTATTGGTCAAACCGAGGCCCAAATGCATTGGGTCAGGTGGATCCTGATGTTGTGTCTGTTGGAGTTTCAGCCTATGGGGATCAGGCCCTGAACCAGAAAAACAACGGCAACAACGCATATCAATCATGGAGCGGAACGAGCCTGGCAACACCAGTCACAGCAGGCATAATCGCCCTGGTCTATGACGCATATTTTCAGGCCAATGGAGAGTATCCAAGTTCGGAATTGACTAGAGAGATACTGATGTCCACAGCCGATAACCTAAACTACGATCCTTTGGTCCAAGGTGCAGGTTTTTCTAATGCCACCCGGGCCACTAAGGTGGCCAACAACATCTCAGGATTATCGTTATCTCCGGCATTCTGGACTGTGGGCGGTTACAGGGGCTCCGATTACGATGCCTTTGTACATATACTACACCCGGGGGAGTCAGATAATCTCACGATATCCGTATCAAATGCAGATCAAACCGACCCTATAGATGTTCACATCTCAGATTATATTCTTTCGAGAACAGAAACATATTCAGCAGCAATAGAAGCAAATAAGTCCTTGGAAGATTCATCCATCAATCGCCCTGATTTCCTGATACCATTGAATGATTCAAAGAACGGCGTTTCCCACATTCCAAATGATACGGCCCTTTTAAAGGTCTGCGGATACATGCCTTATAATGAGTTCGACCCTGATCTCGATTACTCCCGGGAGAACAGATTCTGGATCACGATTTACAATTGGGTGGATACCAATGCAAATGGCAGCTACTGGAATGATTCTAACAGCGACGGTGTTGCTCAAGAAGCGGAGATAGAATTTTCAGAACTGCAAAGCATTTGCTCGTCCTCCATCACAGCCACGACCCAGGAAACGAGGATGCATAACCCAATGTCCAGGGTTGACGACGGCCTGATTGTAGGCGTTTTCCATCAAACCTGGGCAGCTTCACCGGAAATCACCCATATATACATTCAATCACAATGCTATAATAGAACCGATTGGGACTGGCTTACCACGAATACGACAAATATTATGCTTGAGGCAGGAGGCACCTCCACCTTCAATGCATCATTATCTGTTCCTGTGTTCACACCAATAGGCATATATGAAGGTATGATAGCTGTGAACGACACCAGGAACGAGAGCGTGATACCTGTGATAGTGAATGTGGCCAGTAACTCAACCAGTTTCCAGTTCGGAGGCAATACGATGTCCACAGATCTATATGCGAACGATCAGGTATTCGGTGCGTTCAGATGGGGTTGGAGATACGAAGGCGGTGACTGGAGATTTTATTTCACAGACATACCTGATTCATTCGTGGTAGAGCCGGGAACTATAATCGTGGCAGATGTACAATGGGACAATGTTCCAACGGACATAGATGTGTTCATACTTGGGGGTGTTTTAGATTCCTTTTCAAGTGAAATGCCAGATAGGTACGGCCCTTATACAATGGCGGTGAAAAGTGCCAGCAACGATGCCTATATTGGCAGCGGCAAGTTCAAATTCAATACAACGACCAATGGTCCACAAGAGATAATTGCAGCGGATTTGAGCCCTGGTCTAAATGAGATAATTCTCCACAACGTACTCCACGCTGGCTTACCCTTAGATAATGTTACAGGTGAGATAGGCACCATCAACGTTACACCCTATCCTTGGGATATCGGATTCATAAATAGCACGGACAATCTAACGGGGACACAGATGTTCACGTTGCTCTCAAGTTTGAACCTCTCAGGTATCCTTGTTGACGCCTATGGCGTGTTCCCACCTATGGAATATCCGAACCAGCTGGTATACCAGAACGATCCAGACGTCAAAACAACCGCGAACTGGTCAAGGGAATTCGATGTGAGCGGTGCAGAATATATCAAGGTCAACATCTCCAGCCAGTACGGTATCGATATAGACCTCTACCTGCTCAAGGATGATGGTGATGGCATCCCAGAATGGGGCTCGGACACGCAGGTTGGCTCTTCCACCTCACCATATGCAGAGGAGGAGATAATATTGAATAACCCAGTTGATGGCAAATATTGGGTTTTCGTTCACGGTTGGAGCGTAACCCCAAATCCCTCAATTTTTGACTGCTACATTGAAGCCGTTTATGGGGATGACATCTCTGTTACAGATGTTCCTGTTGGCCCAATTACCGGCGGTGAGGCTGTTCATTTCAATGCATCCTATTCGCTACCACCGAAAGGGGGGGAGCACAGGGGCGTTATCCTTATCGGGCCAAGTGAGGCGCCTGACATGATCCGAGTGCCGTTCATAGCCGAGCTGGAGAGCGAGAAGCCCATCATCTACAACCTTCAACCATCCAACGGCTCCTGGATCAGCGATTCTAAACCCGAGATAAGAGCCGAATATTACGATACAGGTTCAGGTATCAATATTTCGGGGATATTTATCTACATCGACGGATTAAATCATACTGCCAACGCAACAATAACACTGAGCCAGATAAATCATACTCCACTCTCCACATTATCTGAGGGCTGGCATACAGTGAATCTGACGGTGACGGACCTATTTGGCAATCAGAACTCCACCACATGGCATTTTCTCGTCGACACCCAGAAGCCTATCATCTACAACCTTCAGCCGCCTAATGGTGTATGGGTAGATTCCTCTCAACCGATAATAAGCGCCCAGTACAACGATACCGGTTCAGGTGTCAACATATCCATGGTGTTCATCCATATCGATAGCGTGAACCATACAGGCAACGCCACGATAACTTCCGATTCCATTACCCTCGTTCCCCCATCACCCATCTCTGAAGGTGCTAAAACGGTTTATTTGTTCGTGGCGGACAAGTTCGGCTATCAGAACTCCACGACATGGCAGTTCTTCGTGGATACAATAAAACCAGATATCTCGAACCTTCAACCTGTAAATGATTCATGGATCAACGAATCCCAACCTGAGATACGTGTACAGTATTCAGATTCCGGCTCAGGCATACTACTTACAGGTATATTCATCTATGTTGACGGTGTGAACCAGACTGTCAGTTCCATCAGAACGCTAACATATATCTCGTACACACCCTCTTCCCCGATATCGGAAGGTAATCATACGGTGTACTTGGTGGTCATCGATAAGGTCGGCAACCAGAACTCCACGACCTGGCGTTTTCTCGTAGATTCTAAAAAACCTATCATCTACAACCTTCAACCACAAAATGATATATGGGTAAATCATTCACAACCGATAATAAGCGCCCAGTATAACGATTCTGGTTCAGGCATGAATCTATCCTTGGTGTTCATACATCTCAATGGCGTAAACCACACAGACAACGCCACGATAGCTCCTGATTCCATAATCCTGGCTCCTTTATCACCTCTCCCTGAGGGTGCTAATACGGTTTATTTGTTCATAGCAGACAGGTACGGCTACCAGAACTCCACAACATGGCAGTTCTTTGTCGATACTCTAAACCCCGTTATCACGAACCTTCAACCTGTAAATAATTCATGGATCAATTCCACACAACCCGAGATAATGGCCGAATATAACGATTCCGGCTCTGGGATCGATGTCTCAGGCGTGTTTATCTATCTTGATGGTGTGAATCAGACAGACAACGCTACCATAACTTCGAGCAACATCACACTCACACCCATTTCCCCGATGTTGGAAGGCGGTCATACGGCATCTCTTATCATTACAGACATGTTGGGCTACCAGAACTCCACAACCTGGAAGTTCTTTATTGACAGCATAGCTCCAATCGCGGATGCAGGTTTCGACAAGGCTGCATTCGAGGATGAGATCATTTTCTTCGACGGCGGCGCTTGCTCTGATGAGAAGGCCATACGTAATTTCACCTGGTATTTTAGCGATGGCTATGTTGGTTATGGTATCGATCCATCACATAATTACTCAAATTCAGGAACCTACATCGTAACCCTTAGGGTGTGGGATTTTGCCAACAACTCCGCAGCGGACACATTAACGGTTTATGTGAACAATCTCGCACCAACCGCAGAGGCTGGAAACGATCAGACTGTTAACGAGGGTGAAACAGCGTTTTTCGACGGCAGCGGCTCTTCTGATACTCCATCAGACAATTCAAGCTTGATCTACACATGGTACTTCGATGATGGCGCAGTGCTCTCAGGCAAAATGGTAAGCCACGCTTTCGCGGACAACGGATTTTACAATGTCACGCTGGTTGTGGAGGATGACAACGGTTTTACGGACTCGGATACCGTTGATGTAACCGTTAACAACCTCCCACCCATCGCAGATATTGGAGGGCCGTATTCTGGTGAAGAGGGAAGCGCGGTGAATTTCTCAGGTTCTGCATCAGATCCCGGAGACGACACCTTCACCTTCATGTGGGATTTCGATTTCGATGGCCAATATGATGATGGATTTGGAAGGAGCGCAAGCTGGATATGGGACGAGGACGGAGTGTACACGATAGCCTTGAATGTATCGGATGATGACGGCGGATTTAACATAACCTCAACACAGGTTACCATTGGTAACGTTCCACCTGGTGCCGATACTGGGGGACCCTATTCCGGTAATGAGGGGAGTGTTGTTAATTTCTACGGTAATTACTCTGATCCAAGTCCTGTGGATATCATAAGCTATCTCTGGGATTTCGGGGACGGGAACACGAGCGCATTGCAGAACCCAATGCATACTTATTCTGATGATGGTGTTTATATCGTGACCCTCACCGTATCGGACGATGAGGGGGGCATTGGAGTTTCAACCACGGGTGCAACCATCGCCAATGTAGCACCAACTGCAGATGCAGGAGGCCCCTACTCCGGTAACGAGGGAGATGTCATCTCGTTCACTGGCAGCCAGACCGATCCTGGTTTGGATACGTTTACCTACCTCTGGGACTTTGGTGATGGTGAGGTGAGCACTCAGAAAGATCCTGACCACATTTTTGCGGATGACGGCGTGTACACGGTAACACTAACTGTAATGGATGATGAGGGGGGAGCAAATTCCACAGCAACAACGGCTACGATTTCAAATCTGGACCCTGTTGCATATATCGGGGGCCCATATTCAGGTAACGAGGGCAGCGCTGTAAATTTCTATGGCGATCATTCTGATAGCCCTGTTGATATTATAACCTACCTCTGGGACTTCGGAGACGGAAACACGAGCACACTGCAGAACCCGATGCATACTTTCGCTGGTGATAACGTGTATGTCGTCACCCTAACGGTCATGGACGATGATGGCGGCGTAGGTTTAACAACCACAACAGCAACGATCGGTAATGTCGCCCCAACTGCAGATGCCGGGGAGCCTTACTCTGGTGATGAGGGCTCGCAGATAACTCTCACAGGTTCGGCAACAGATTCAGGTGACGATACAATTACATATTTATGGGATTTGGACAGCGACGGTCTATATGATGACGCCGTTGGTCAGAATCCAGTTTGGACCTGGACCGATAACGGTATTTACATCATTGGTCTGAAAGTGATTGACGATGATGGGGGCGAAGGCATGGACACGACCATTGTAAACATAATCAACCTCGTTCCAACTGCTGACGCCGGAGGTCCTTACTCGGGCAATGAAAGCGAAATTATTCAATTCACAGGGAACCAGACAGATCCTGGTACCGACACATTCACCTATCTTTGGGACTTTGGAGATGGAAAACTAAGTACAGAGCAGAACCCTGGGCATATATATACCGATAACGGAATCTACACAGTTAGCCTGACCGTCACGGATGATGACGGTGGTAAGGGCTCAGATAGTGCCGTGGTCATCGTAAACAATATACCTCCCATGATAGAGGCGGTTGAGGATATGATACCTGCCAAGGAAGATCAGCTTTTTATCTTGAAGATAAACGCCACGGATGCCGAAGGTGATGAGGTATCATTTTCAGACGATACAGACATGTTCAATATCGATCCGGTCAGCGGTTTGATACAGTTCGTACCTACGAACGATGATGTGGGCTATAAATTGGTAACAATTACGGCAAGCGATGACGACGGCGGCACGGCAACAGTGAACCTGCTGATCGTCGTAACCGATGAGAACGACCCGCCAGTTCTACAGGAGATAGGTCCTCAGATCGCGGTTGAGTATCAGCGGTACACCTTCACGGTGTCGGCCAATGATATCGATTCAGGTGACATGCTGACGTTCTCAGATAGTACATCGCTTTTCGAAATAGATCGGTATACAGGGGTCATCAATTTCATACCCGCGAACCATCATGTCGGCGAATACATCGTTACCATTACTGTCACAGACTCGAAGGGTGCAAATGATCGGGAGAATATATCTTTCACGGTCTCAAATACCAACGATAACCCTGAGCTGACCGAAATTCCAAATCAAAATGCCACCGTCGGGGAGACCTTTTTATATACGGTAACGGCGAGTGACGTGGACGATGAGCTGCTCATATTCTCAGATAATTCCCAGCTCTTCGTGATAGAACCGATCTCAGGTACTGTATCCTTCATTCCAGAAAAAGAGGATGTGGGAGTTCATACGATTATCATCACGGTGAGGGATGGGCACGGCGGGATCGACTCTCAGATCATGATGCTTGAAATCGAGGGTGTCCCAGAGAAAAAGGTAGAGCAGGAGCCTGAGGCAAACTGGATGTCTTTGATCCTCATCCTCTTGTTGATCATTGCGATCCTGCTTCTTCTCATACATATGCTCATGCATAGAAAAGAAGAGATCGATGAGGAACCCGAAGTTGAGAAGGAGGAAGATGCAGAAGAATTCGAGGAGGTGGAGGATGAGATATTTTTACCTGGGGACGAGGATGAAATCGGCTCAGGGCAGGTTGATGAGCCGGAAGAGGGGGCCGAGGAATTCGAAGAGATGGATTTCGAGGAATTTGAAGAGAAAAAGCCCGAAGGCGTGGATGAAGAGGATGAACTGTAGGCCGAGGGCTTGACATTAAAGGCAAGTCTTAATATAAGTCGTATATAATTTCCAGTGGGGTGTTGATATGACCGAACTGCTGTATATGAACGATATAGACGGCAACTACATCAAGGAGTTCAAAGCCGAGGTGATAAAGAAGAAAGACGATTACGTCGTATTGGACAAGAGCGCGTTCTATCCCTTGGGTGGAGGGCAGCCGTCAGATACCGGCATGCTGAGATGGTCCGGCGGGGAGGGTAGGGTAAGGGAAGTGCTGAAGAAGGGAATCATAAAACATGTCATTGAGGGCGAGCTGCCGGAGGGGGAGGTGCAGGGTATTCTCGACTGGGATAAAAGGTATGCCCACATGAAGATGCATACTGCGCAGCATGTGATATCAGGCGTGGTGTACGACATGTTCAACGCGAGAACTGTGGGCAATCAAATTCATGCAGATAGATCCAGGGTGGATTTCCATCCCATAAGCCTCTCAGAAGAGGATTTAAAGGCGATAGAGTACACCAGCAACGAGATCATTCAGAGGAACGCGAATGTAAAGATCTATCAGGAGGAAAGGGACAGCCTTGAGAGGAGAACAGATCCATTAAGATCCAACCTCGACCTCTTACCGACATCAATAAAGAACCTCCGCATCGTGGAGATAGAGGGCTTCGATGTCTGCCCCTGCGCAGGAACGCACGTCAGAACAACAGGCGAGCTGGGAAGGATGGAGATAATAAAAAAGGAGAACAAGGGGAAGGAAAGGGAACGGATCGTATATTCATTGAAGTGAGAAGCACAGCAGCATACAGGATTCTTGTCGATAAGTGATTCCATGGGCGTTGTGAGACTGGGCAAACTGGCACTGAAATGGTGTTTTGGGTGCAATCTTCCTATTCTGGAGTCAAGTGAATGCGGATCGTGCAAGGGCGAGACGAAGCATGTTGAGCTGACACCGCCTGGTGATGTCAGGCCTGCATTCGGAAGGGACCTGGAGCTCGTCAGAGCAACCTTGGATGCCCAATTTGGTAAAGGATGTGGAGAGACGCTAATACCCGGGGATAAAATCGTTCTTTTGAATAAAACACCTTCACTGGACAGGATGGATGAGGTCATAATCGATGGAAAGGTCCTTGGGGCTCTGAGGTACGATCCTGGTTCGGGATATAAATTCGTTCTAAGAATGCATAGTGCCCAGCTAATTGAAGAAACCTTAACTAAGAATTGGGTGATTGTGGATCAAGGAGCTGTTGAGCCCATCGAGAACGGGGCGAACGCTCTCGGTGTGGGTGTCACCAGTGCATACCAGGACATCATCCCAGGAGAGGAGGTTGTGATCCTTGGACCGGACAAAAGGGCAATTGCCAGTGGAAAGGCCAAGATGGACGGTAAGGAGATGGTGGGAAAAAAAGGTGTCGCCATCAAGACACGGTGGTATGGTGCTGGGCAGGTACCTACCCTTCCCTCAGGCCAGAGCTGGGTGGATGCCATCAAGGCAAATGCATGGTTCTTTGAAAGGAAGGTGTCCAAGGCGGTCGCCTTCTTAAAGAAGGTGGTTGATGAAGAGGACAAGGAAGTAGTGGTTTCGTTCTCAGGCGGGAAGGACAGCCTTGCAACGCTGCTTCTGGCTTTAGACGCTGGCCTGAGACCCAAGATACTTTTTATTGATACTGGCCTGGAATTCGAGGAAACGAAGGAACATGTGGAGAAGGTAGCCCAGGTGTTTGATTTGGAGCTGTTAAAAGAAAGCGCTGATGATGCCTTCTGGCGCAATGTATCAAATTTCGGTCCTCCAGGCAAGGACTTCAGGTGGTGCTGCAAGACATGCAAGCTCGGTCCAACGGTTAGGTTAATCAAAAAGCATTTTCCTGAAGGTGTGGTGTCGCTTATCGGTCAAAGAGCCTACGAATCGGAACAGCGGGCAAAAAAGGGCAGGACCTGGAGGAATCCCTGGGTTCCCGGGCAGCTGGGGATATCCCTTATTCAGGATTGGACTGCACTGCATGTGTGGCTCTACATCTTTGAGAAGGATGTTCCTTATAATGTTTGGTATGAACGCGGTCTGGAAAGGATCGGATGCTGGCTGTGCCCTGCATCCGATATGGCAGATTTAGAAATTGTGAAAAAGCATTTCTTAGGTTACGAAAGATGGGAGCGTTTTTTAATGGAATATGCTAAGAGCAACGGCTACCCAAGAGAATGGCTCGAATTGGGACTCTGGAGGTGGAAAAGGCTGCCAAGAGGGATTGCGGAACTT
>CBDUXN010000033.1:0-25827 GCA_965371185.1 uncultured Thermoplasmata archaeon | reverse complement strand
AAAAGGCGCCAAGACTGATGAAGTTTGCCGGACCAGTACTTAAATCCCTGATCTAGCCATGGGAACATGTTGTATTCCTCTTGAGCATAAAACAGAATCGCGAGGATCCCCACCATCACGATAAATGGTATGAAGCAAACGTAGAGCGGCCATAATGGTATTAGATCCTCAATCTTGAGTGATGTATCAGGAATTATTCCGTCAACACCAAGGGAATCAATATCCACCTTCCCAGGGTCATCTTCATCAGCCTGAGATGTTGCGGTTTCCCATTCTTCTTTTGTGAAATATCCCCTAGATTTCATTACATAGTGTGTATTATTGTACTCGAAGTCCAGTTGAAATCTTACAAAATAGGTGCCTTGGGTGGTATCCTGAAAGCTCTTGACCGTGAGGTTGACATAAGTTAAGTTTTTATTTTCAATAGGCTGAATTTCAATAACGTTCTCGATCCTCTTACCGTTGATCGTTGGCGGATTTTCCACGTCAGCAATATCTATATAAGAATAGGAGGTCGTGCATGCGTATAGGCCCACCGTAAGAGATATGTTTGTCATGGCCTCTTCGTACCTGTTCTCCACAGTAAATCTGAGGGTCCCGCTTTCACCTGGTTCGATATAATCGGGTGCACTAAAATCATCGAAAAATGGGATGTTCGAAGGATCGCTTATATATTCATCCGCAGCATGAGCTGGGGAGTTGGAGAAGATGAAGAGGACTAGAATAAAAATCAACACTGATGCCCTGATTTTCATTGACTATCGGGAGCTCAACGGCTGAATTGATATAAATCTTTTTGGGTTGAATGGGTTCACACCTTCGGCCTCGGCAAGAGTCCCGCCCTCTCCACTATCTCAGGAATCTTGCTCTCCCAGGCTATCGCCATGATGTGCACGCCGGAAATGCCCTCGATGGTCTTCAAGTGTTCGATGGTCTCGATTGCCTGAGCCAACCCCTCGGCTTTTTGATCCTCTGCTTTTGCCATCCTGTCGGTTATATCCTGGGGAATCGTGATCCCTGAAACGAACTTGTTGATCGCCTTTGCCGCTTTTGCCGATTTCAGGGGAGTCAGACCACCCAAGATATAAACCTGCTCTGTCAGCCCTTCCTTTCGAGCATCGGCCATGAACTTCTCGAACTTCTGCATGTCGTAAATAACCTGGGTCTGGATGAAATCGCAGCCTGCCTTTATCTTCTTTGCCAGTCTCTTCACCCTGTAATCAAATGGATCTGCAAAGGGATTCACAGCCGCACCTATGAACATCCTGGGCTCCACTTTGATTTCATCCCCATTTAGAAACTTCTTCTCGTCCCTCATGTTCTTGACCATCTGAATGAGCTGCATGGAATCTATGTCGAACACGTTCTTGGCCTGGGGGTGGTTTCCAAAGATCTGGTGATCCCCTGAAAGGCAGAGCAGGTTTTTTATACCGAGTGCGGAAGCACCCAAGATGTCACTTTGCAGGGCGATCCTGTTCCTGTCCCGAACCACCATCTGCATCACTGGCTCGAGCCCCTCATTCATTATCAACTGAGCAGCTGCAATGCTTGAAAGCCGGACGATGGAGGTCTGGTTGTCCGTGAGGTTCACAGCATCAGCATTTCCCTTCATGTACTGGGCCTTCTTTATTATGTTCTCAGCATCTGCGCTTTTCGGAGGACCAAGCTCTGAAGTTACCGCAAATTTACCAGATTCAAGCACCTTTTCGAGGTTGCTTCCCGATTTCATTTTTCACCCTCCTTTGATTCTTCAGGTTTATCAATCATCAGATCCTCTCTTACCATCTTCCTGGGTCCGCCGTGCCTGGCGGAGCTCCAATCCTTGGGCGGCTCGATTTCCTCCAAGGTTTCCAGCCTGCCTTGGGCTTTAAGGCGATCATATATCAGCTGCCAGGCGCAATCTATTTCGGAATTGACCTCGCATTTTCCGTCCTGCGAGCCTCCGCAAGGACCGTTGAGCAGGCTTTTGGAGCATCTCACGATGGGGCATATGCCTGCGGTCTTGTCAAGCACGCAGTTTCCGCAGCCCCCGCAGAATTCCACAAAGAAGCCCTGCTCCTTTGGCATGCCGTAAAAGGTCGTGTTGATACCAGGGATAACGATGGTATCCGGGTAGAACTCCACAATGGTCTGGGGACCTACTCCGCAGGCCAAAGAAAGCACGCAGTCTGCCTCCTTTATCCTATCGGCAAGCTCGTCGACAAACTCCTTTTCACACTGCCTCTCCATGCTTGCCTCCTCGATCTTCTGCTCCCTGCCTTCAATTTTGTTCTTTATCCGAAGTGCAGAGGCCAAAATACCCACCTCCTTCTCCCCACCGGCATGGCAAACTGCAATGCATGTGTTGCACCCAATAACCAAAACGGTCTTGTAATCGGCTATCATCCTGCTTATCTCTTCGATCGGTTTCTGCTCACCCACTATCATCGAATTCACTCTCCCTTAGCTGGGCTTGGACCCAGTTTCTTTATCCTTTCCGTCATCTCATGCGCAATATCTGCAAACTTCTGTCCCATGGCTGCTGAGAGGTTGTACATCTCCAGCCTATCTCCACCGAGACCTATTTCGTCAAGTATCTTCTTTGTATGATTCACCTTCTTTTTGGCTTTGATATTCCCGTTTATGAAGTGGCACGTGCCCTCCTCGCAGCCTGCGACAATGACTCCATCGGCACCGTCTTCAAAGGCCCGGAGAAGGTATAGAACATCCACCTTGCCAGTGCACGGGATCTTAATGATCTTGATATTCGTCGGGTAGGAAAGCCGCATTGAACCTGCCAAATCTGCTGCGGCATATGAGCAGTAATGGCAGCAGAAGGCCAAGATATTGGGCTCGAAATCGGGTGGTGCTTCCTCGGTTTTTTTCACTTCAGCTTCAGCCATCTAGATTCCCTCCTCAAACAGTGCTTTGGCCTTCTCAACTATCTGGTGATCGGTGTAATGTTTGAGCTGGATCGCTTTCACGGGGCACTCTGCAGCACAGATCCCGCATCCCCGGCATGTGGCCACATCGATTTTGGCAACTCCGTTTTCATCGATTATTGGAACATAATACGGGCAGGTCCTAACACAAGTTAGGCAGGCCACACACTTGCCCTCCTCAACCACTGATATCACCCCACCCACTTCCAGGTGGTCCTTCGAGAGAATTGTGCATGCCCTTGCCACTGCACCCGAAGCCTGGTAAAGGGATTCATTTATGAATTTGGGTGAGTGTGCAAGGCCGCAGAGGAACATACCCTCCGTGGAAAAATCAACTGGGCTCAGTTTCATATGAGCCTCCAAAAAGAACTTGTCCCTGGAAAGCTGGGCCTTGAGCAACTGAGAAAGTTTTTTATTGTCCTCGTTTGGAATGATGGCTGCGGAGAGAACAAGAGCATCGGGTTTGAAGATCAAGGGTATGTCCAAAACCTGGTCTTGCACGGTTATCTTAAGGTTGCCATTATCATCCTTTTCCACTACAGGTTTGTTCTCGTCATCATATCTTATGAACTTGACTCCCCAATCAGAGGCCTTGGCATAGTGATCCTCCCGAAAGCCGTAGGTTCTCATGTCCTTATAGAGAACGAATATCTCAGAATCAGGCTGCAGTTCCTTTAACTTCAGGGCGTTTTTCACGGCATGTGTGCAGCACACCCTGCTGCAGTACGGTCTTTCCTCGTTTCGGGAGCCAACGCATTGGATCATGACAATATTTTCAAATTTCGATTCACCTTCCGCAAGCTTCCTTTCGAATTCAAGCTGTGTCAAAACATCGTCATGTTCACCGTATAGGTATTCCTTTGGTTTGTACTCAGAAGCCCCAGTTGCCACGATTATGGCACCGACATAAGCCGTGTTCTCCTTGTCAGCTGTTTTGATAGCCACCTTGAAATTACCGATGTGACCCTCAACATTCGTAACCTCTGATTCCTTGTATACCTGTATCTTATCATTGCCCTCCACCCTCGAAATAATATCCTTAAGATGTTTCTGGGCTTCCTCACCATCCACTGTAAAATACAGTTTGTTAAGGTTGCCGCCAAGCTGTGGCTCTTTCTCAACAAGATATGTATCGTAACCCTGGGCAGCAAGGTCCAAGGCAGCGCTCATTCCAGAAAGACCGCCGCCTATAATTAGACCCGATTGCACAACAGGGATTTTGGTCTTGTATAGCGGGGCAAGCAACCTGGCATTTGCTACTGCCATTCGAACAAGATCTTTGGCCTTTGCAGTAGCCTTTTCAGGCTCCTTCTGATGCACCCATGAGCACTGATCGCGAATATTGGCCATCTCGAAAAGATACCGGTTCAGTTCGGCCTCGTAGAGCGTGCTCTGAAAGAGCGGTTCGTGGGTTCTTGGCGAACATGCCGCAACAACCACCCTGTTGAGGTTGTGCTCGGCAATTCTTTCCTTGATATTCCCCTGGGTGTCAGAGGAGCACGTGTACAAATTATCTTCGGCATAAACAACATTTGGCAAGGTCTTTGCGTATTCCACTACACTTGGAACATCAACCATTGAGCCTATGTTTATACCGCAGTGGCAGATGAACACGCCTATCCTGGGCTCTTCAGAAGATACATCCTTTTCAGGTAGTTCCTCGTGGGATTGCGGGGTTCTCAATCCCGCAGCTGATATTGCAGTGGAAGCTTTCCCTGCTGCACCCGAGGCCTGGGCAACGCTGTCAGGAATATCCTTTGGCTCCGAAAAGGCGCCTCCCACATAGACTCCCGGCCTGCTGCTTGATAGGGGATCGAATGTGGATGTCTGGCAGAATCCATATTCATTCAATTCGATTCCCAGGGCCTCCTTCAATTCTTCAGAGCTTTCCGGTTTTCCGATTCCGTTTGACAGGACAACCATGTCAAAGGCTTGGCGGTTTGGCTCCTTTTTCTCATCAACATAGTTTACTATTAATTTATTATCGTTATCTTCGGTGATGTCGGCCACCCTGGACCGTACGAATTTGATATCAATATCCTGGGCCCTCTGGTAATAGTAATCGAACTCTTTTCCGAAGGCCCGGACATCCATATGGAAAATCGTGACATCTAGGCCCGGTGAATGTTCTTTTGCGATTATGGCTTCCTTTATGGCATACATGCAGCACACGGAGGAGCAGTAGCCAACCCCGCGGTTCCTGTCCCTCGAGCCCACACACTGGATAAAGGCCATCGTTTCTGGCTCTTTGCCGTCAGAGAGCCTTTTGATGTGTCCCGCAAAGGGTCCGGAAGCTGATAAAATCCGTTCGAACTCCAAAGCGGAGATTACATCATCGAACCTGCCATATCCGTACTCAAATCTTGTATTAGGATCCAAATCATCATAACCTGGCATGACAACAACCGAGCTTGCCTGAAGCTCTATCTCCTCCACCTTTTGTGAGAAGTCCACCGCCTTGGGCTCGCAGGCCAAAATGCACTGATAACATCCAGAGCATGTTCCGCAGTTGAGGCACCTTTGGGCCTCGACCTTTGCCTCGTCTTCCGAAAGGCCATGTTCCACCTCTTTGAAATTTCCCTTTCTTTCTGAGGGAGAAAGTTCAGGGGCACTCGCCCTTTCTTTGGTTTCGATGTTTTCATCAAGTTCAAGGTCTTCAAAGGAAACGACATCCTCTATTTCAGGCTCGCCTTCGTATTTTTCCCCCCGCAAAAACGCATCGATTGCAGAGGCTACCTTTCTTGATGCACCAACAGCCGATACAACGGTGGAGGGACCCGACTGCACATCCCCTGCAGAGAAAACACCCTCGATGTTGGTTGCATATGTTTTCTCATTTACAATAATTGTGCCGTGCTTGGATAGGCTCAATCCCAGCTCCTTTGCAAAATCCAAATCAGGAACCTGCCCAATCGCAGGCATTATGCAATCAACTTCAATTGTGAATTCCGAACCCTCGATTGGAACCGGTCTTCTTCTCCCGGATTCATCAGGCTCTCCAAGCTCCATTCTTATGCATTCAACACCCGTCACCTTACCGCTTTCTCCAAGGATTTTTATCGGCTGTGTAAGGTAGTGAATCTCTATTCCCTCTTCCTCTGTTGCAGCGATTTCGGACTTGTGGGCCGGCATCTCGGCCCTTGTCCTTCTGTACAAGATGAAGGCCTCGCTTCCCTTACGGGCCGCAACCCTCACGGCATCAATTGCCACATCCCCTCCTCCCACCACAGCCACGCGCTTTCCGATTGCTACCCCCTCTCCCAGGTTGACTTTTCGTAAAAATTCAGCTCCATGGATCACGCCCTCAAGGTCTTCACCTGGTATTGCGAGCTTCTTTGAGCCGTGGGCTCCAACTCCCAGGAAAACGGCATCGTAACCATCCTTTTTCAGGTCCTCCAAAGTGAAATCCTTTCCAAAGCGGGTATTCAACTCGATATCGACGCCCTTCTTTTGTATATAATCGATTTCGGCGTTTAAAATATCCTTTGGCAACCTGTATTCTGGAATACCCACGGTAAGCATGCCTCCGGAAACTGGGAGCGCCTCGAAAATTGTTGCTGTGTAGCCCATTTTGGCAAGGTAGTACGCACACGTCAAACCTGCAGGTCCTGCCCCTATTACAGCCACCTTCTTATCGCTGGTCTTTTCAAAGGGTGCAACCTCATCATCCTTATGCTCCAGTTCCCAGTCAGCCATGAATCGTTTCAAGGCTGCAATAGCAATTGGGGAATCAACTTCGCCCCTGTTGCACGCGTCCTCGCAGGGATGGGGGCACACCCTTCCGCATATGAGCGGCAAAGGATTGAACTCCCTGTGAGATTCCAGGGCTTCCTTGTATTTTCCCTGTGATATCAGTGCGATATAACCCTGGGCGTGAACTCCAGCGGGGCATGTGGCTTGACAGGGGGGCGTTCCTTTTCTTTCTATCGAATACTTTAGAGGAACCGCCTGGGGAAAGGGAATGTATGCAGCTGATCTTGTACCAAGGCCCTCATCGAATTCACTTCCTATTTCGACGGGACAAGCCTGGGCACACAATCCGCAGGCAGTGCATTTTTCATAATCGATATATCTGGGTCTTTTGGATATTTTGGCCCTGAAATCCCCTTCCTCTCCCTGAAGATCTGTCAATTCGGAGTGGGTTAAAATCGTGATATTAGGGTGTCTTCCCGCTTCTACGAGTTTCGGGGAAAGTATGCACATTGAACAGTCGTTTGTTGGAAAGGTCTTGTCAAGCTGCGCCATCCTTCCCCCGATCGAGGGGGATTTTTCCACGATGTACGTTTTTATACCTGAGTTGGCAAGGTCCAATGCTGCTTGAATCCCTGCAATTCCACCCCCAATAACAATAACCTTGTCAGCTTTTTCATTCATCAATTATTCTCCTTTGTCATGCATGAGTTTGTCATGCATTGCGGCCGAAGCCTTTCTTCCTGCACCCATTGCAGAAATCACAGTGGCGGCGCCCGTTACGATATCACCGCCCGCCCAAACCAAATCCTTAGTGGTCTTTCCTGTTTCCTCATCCGCAACCAGTGTTCCCCACTTTGTGGTATCTAGTCCCTCGGTCGTGGACGGCACTAAAGGATTTGGCCTGTTGCCTATTGCCACCACAGCCACATCCACATCCAGGGTGAACTCGCTTCCTTCAATGGGAATGGGCCTTCTTCTTCCTGAATCATCAGGCTCTCCGAGCTCCATCTGTATGCATTCCATTTTCGAAACCCAACCTCTTTCGTCTCCATGGTATTTCACGGGGTTGGTCAAGAATTTGAAGACGATGCCCTCTTCCATGGCATTTTCAACCTCTTCGCGTCTTGCTGGAAGCTCTGCTTCCGATCTTCGATACACTATGTATACCTCATCGGCGCCAAGCCTGAGGGCACATCGCGCAGAATCCATGGCAACGTTGCCGCCGCCAACAACGGCCACCCTTTTTCCAACCATGATAGGCGTGTCATATTTTGGAAACTGATAGGCCTTCATGAGATTGATCCTTGTGAGATATTCATTTGCCGAGTAGATTCCGTTTAAATTCTCCCCGGGAAGCCTCATGAAGATGGGAAGACCTGCTCCTGTTCCCAAAAAGACAGCATCATAGCCCTCCTCAAAGAGCTCGTCAACCAAGGCGATCTTACCAATTACCGAATCGAGCTTGACATCCACACCCAGGGATTTTACGTAATTTACCTCAAATTGAACGATCTTCTTGGGCAACCGAAACTCGGGAATGCCGTACATGAGAACGCCGCCTGCAACATGAAGTGCCTCGAATATTGTGACCTCGTGCCCAAGCTTTGCCATATCAGCTGCAACTGTGAGGCCGGCGGGTCCGGAGCCCACAACAGCAACTTTCTTTCCTGTGGGTTCGGCCTTCTGTGTATCTTTCGGTATCTCATCCATGTGGGCAAGCTCCCAGTCCGCAACATACCTTTCCAGGCGGCCGATGGCAATGGGTGCCTTCTTCTTTCCAAGCGTACATACCTCCTCGCATTGTGTCTCCTGTGGACACACCCTCCCGCATATTCCGGGTAAAGCGTTTTTTGCCTTGAGGGCCTTTACCGCCTCCACCATGTCATCTTCACGTAAAGCCAAAATGAACTCCGGAATGTCAACACCCACAGGGCACCCGACTATGCAGTTGCGTTTTTTGCACTGTATGCATCGACTGGCCTCCTCGAGTGCCTGCTCGTGGGTGTAACCGGATGCCACCTCGTTGAAGTTGCTCTTTCTTTCATCAGGTGTCTGCTTTGGCATTGAAACCCGATTTAAATTCAATTTTGCCATGTCATACTCCTTCCCTGTTATTTTGAAAATCCCTCATAGGACAAGGCGGCAAGCCTCTCCTCTGGAAGGTACATGCGTTTTCTTTGTGTAAGCTGCTTCCAATCCACCTCGTGGCCATTGAACTCGGGTCCGTCCACGCAGGCGAATCTTGTCGTGCCGCCCACATCGGCCCTGCAGCATCCGCACATGCCTGTCCCATCCACCATGATGGTTGAAAGAAGTACCATTGTGGGAATCTCATAGGGTCTGGTAAGATTGGATACTGTTTGAAGGGTTACCTCTGCCACGCTCCAGGCCACAACCCTGTCGATTTTCTTCTTTTCTAAAATCTCATCCTTTATGAATTCAAGTCCCTTGTATCCCTGGGAGCCATCGTCAGTTGAAATGAAAACCTCGCTGCATACTTCCTTCATCTCGTCTGTATAGATGAGAAGGTCCTTGGTCCTGGCACCTACAACGCCGATGACCTCGCATCCCGCATCCTTCAATGCCCTTGCAAGAAAATGAAGTCCTGGGACCATAACGCCACCGCCCACGCATAAAACAGTTCCGAATTTTGATATCTCCGAGGGTTTACCCAGAGGGCCCACGACATCGAGTATGCTCTCCCCCTCGTTGAGATTGCCGAGCTGCTTGCTGCTTTTTCCAACCTCGTTGAATGCAATTTTAATTGTGCCGGAATCAGAATTGGTATCTGTTATCGTGATAGGAAACCTCTCACCCTCTTCATCCACCCTGATTATAACGAACTGTCCCGGCCTGGCCTTCTTTGCAAGTCTCGGAGCTTCGATTTCCATGTGTTTTATCTTCGGAGCCAGTTCCCTTTTTGAAACTACCTTGTACATATTTATACTCCCTATTGGATTTATTTTGATCGCGAGCTGATTTTATCGATAAAAGATTTGAGTTTGGCATTAAAATTCCCGATATCCCTTGGTGAGGTGATATGAATCTCGTATCTATCCAAAAGATCGAGGTTCTTAAGCACATTTAAAAGTGCTTGCGCATTGGAATCGTAGGTGGCCCTGCCCTCCTTTGATTTGCAGTCGGTCTCAGAGCATATGAAAGCGATGACCCCATCGTAACCTCCTGACAGAGCACCGAGAATCAGTGTCGGGTCCAGTCCGTTTGCACAGGGCACCTCCATGATATGCACATTATCGGAAGTCTCGCATTGCGACTTGTCAAGTGCGGAAAACTCGGACCACTGACAGCAGAATGCCAGAACCGAGGGGGTTTTACCCCCTGCCCGGGCCTTGTAATCCTCTAACTTCTGGGTGGAGGCCTTGTACTCGAACCCCCGAAGCTGAATTGCCATATGGGGACATACCAGGGCGCAGGCGCCGCACCCATTGCATTTCTCCAAGACTATCCTCGGGGTGGCAAGCTCCTCGAGCTCTATTGCGTCGTAAGGGCAGATGAAACTGCACTTGTCGCAGCCCACACATTCCTCCGTGAAGTAAACTGCCTTCTGGGGATTTTTAATGACCTGGATGCTGCCCTCTTCATAAGCCATTTCCTTCAGAATTTTCTGGGTTCGCATGACGCTTTTCTGTGCAACCTCGGAGCCCCTTTCCATTCTGCAGAAGTTTTCATCGCACTGAATAATGACGATGTTTTTTATTCCCTCGTAAAACACCTTTAGATAGAACTCCACAGGTATTCTACCAACACAGGGAAGCCTCAGGGGAATGAACTTATCGATATTCTGTTCCGAAAGAGCATCGATAATATTGCATGACTGTGGAGATGAGCCCCTGCACATCATAACCAGGTTGTCGGTGTCCATACCTTCCTTTTCCGATCTGATATGGTTGACCAATGCGTCTGTATTGTAGAACTTGATCTCGATATTGTACTCGGGGCAGACACCTGCACATATGCCGCATAGCTGGCATTTTTCTATATCAATTACGATCTTATTATCCTCGTATGAAATTGCATCATAGGGGCAGGACCTTATGCATGTGAGGCACTTGGCGCATCTGATCTTTTTAACCCTTATCGGAAAGTCCTCTTCCGTTATAGGGGCTTCCTCACTCCCTGATTCGCTCACCAAATATCCCCCTGCAAACCTGCTACTCCTTCATCATGGCAGAATCCCGGGCCCATTTCTTGTTTGCCCACTCCTGAAGCTGGTTTACCTGCTCCTCTGTCATATGCCTGAACCTGCCCTGGAGCTTTATATAGTCCTTAATAGGGGTCATCTTGGGCTTCTTGTTTATTTTGACCTCCCCGTTCTCGGCTTCGTACAGCGTCCAGAGCCCGCAGTCCACCGCCATCTTCGCCAACTGCACGGTCTTTGCCGTATCGAACCTCCACCCTGTCGGGCACGGGGCAAAAATCTGGAGGTACCTGAAGCCCTTGATGTTCTTCGCCTTCTCAAGCTTCTTCAGCATATCAGCAGGATATCCGATACTTGCAGTGGCCACATAGGGCACATCATGCGCGATCATGATTCTGGGCATGTCCTTCTTGAAAAGCTCCTTTCCGGCTATCTTACTGCCTACGGGTGTTGTCGTGGTCCAAGCACCAAAGGGTGTTGAGCCGCTTCTTTGTATTCCTGTGTTCATATAGGCCTCGTTGTCATAGCAGATGTAAATGATATCCTCGTTTCTTTCCGCAGCGCCTGACAACGCCTGTATACCTATGTCCGCCGTGCCGCCGTCACCTGCAAAGGCCACAACATTCACGTCCTCCTTGCCAAGCCTTTTAAGTGCCCTCTTTATCCCGGCAGCGCACACAGCCGAGTTCTCGAAGAGAACATGAAGATAGGGCACCTTGAATGCATCATGGGGATATGTGGCCCCGAAAACGAGCAGACAGTTGGCTGGGAAATAACAAACAGTGTCTGGACCAAAGACCTTCATTGCAGCCCTTACCATTATCGGGCATCCGCAGCCGGGACATGCCGTATGGCCTGCGGTGAACAGCTCCTCATCAGGCAGATCTTTGATTTTTATCGCTATGGTTCCACCCCCCTTGTGCCTATCCATATTACATCTTTTTTTGCCTTTCCCACCTTTGCCGCTTCCAAGAGCTTGTCGAACATGAGCTTTACATCGTTCTCGGTGACGTCCCTTCCCCCCAAACCGGCAAGGAAGTTGACTACAGGCAGGGAAAAGCCGTATAGCGCACACCGCGCATCGATCCAACTCGGTCCCCCGGTGCCGAATGAAATGGCCCTGTCATAAACGCCTATGGCTTTCGTCTTTTCAGCAATTTTTCTGATGAGATCTGTTGGATAGGGCCTGAAAAATCTCAACTTAACCAGGCCGACCTTCTTGCCCTGGCTTCTGTACTCGTCCACGACTGCTCGGGCAGTGGATGTTACAGTGCCTAGGGTTACCAGTATGACGTCTGCATCATCTGTCTGATATTCCTCCAGCATCCCGTGATAATCCCTTCCAAAGGCCTTGGCGAAATCTGCGTTCACCTCTTCTATTACCGCCCTTGCATTGTTCATGCTCTCCTCTGTCTGATACCTGATCTCTTGTATGTACTCAGGCGGTGAAAACGAGCCTATGATCATGGGGTCCTCTGGCCAAAGCCTTGCATGCTCGGGTTTGTACTTTGGGAGGAACTTGTCCACTTGCTCCTGGTCTGGAAATTCCACAGGCTCAACTGTATGGGACAGGATGAACGCATCCAAGTTGACCATCATGGGTAAAAGAACCTTTTTATTCTCAGCGATCTTGTAGGCCTGGATCACCATATCCAGCACCTCTTGATTGCTTTCGATGTAACACTGCATCCATCCGGTGTCACGCTGCGGCATGGTGTCGTTATGCTCGGCCCAAATTCCGATAGGCCCTGCAACCGTCCTGTTGATCACAGGCATCACTATGGGCAGGTGCGCCGAGCCAGCTATGAACAGAACCTCATGCATCAGTGCAAGGCCTTGAGAGGCTGTGGCCGTGTACGTTCTCACGCCTGTCGCCGCGGCTGCAACACAGGCGCTCATTGCGGAATGCTCGCTCTCAACCCTCATGAACTCGGCATCCAGCAGCCCATTGTTAACGAACTCAGACGCATGCTCAACAATGAACGTCTGGGGTGTTATTGGATAGGCTGCTATCAAGTCAACCTTTGAAAGCAACGCGCCGTAAGCAGCGGCATAATTACCTGTTACAACTCTCGTTTCCACCATTTCAATCCCTCACCATCTCTATGGCTTCCTTCGGACATTCATTTGCACAGATCCCGCAGCCCTTACAATAATCGAAGTCAAATTCCATGAATTCTTTTTTATCGTAAATGCACCCCTCCGGACAGTAGAACCAACAGAACCTGCACATGTTGCACTTCTCTTTGTCATAAACCGGTTTAAATGTCCTCCAACTGCCTGTCTTATTATAAACGAAGCTGCCTGGGCCAACCCAGCCTGCATCCGTCTTCATTGGTCTGGTGGCAGCGCCCAAAGGCAGTTCCTTGTAGGTCGGTAGCCATTGCTTTTTTACCTCGAAGGTTCTCTCGCCTTTGCATGTGCCCACAACCGTTCTATCGTACGCTTCCCTGGCAGCCTTGGCGTTCTTCTCGCCCAATTCTTCACCAATTCTATGACCGAAAATGTCCCTGATGCCATCCTCGATTGACCCGATGCTCACGATGCCTGTTGTTTTTGCAAAGGCTCCAAGTATCGCACTGTTCGTGATGGGTGCACCTAAAACTTCCAATGCCACGGTGGTGGCGTCCACAACACCTGTCTTGATAGGTATGCCCAGATCCAGCTCCTCAGGTTTCCTGGTGCTGTTCACCACGGCGGTACCGTCCTTTTTCAGACCTTGAGTGACGTTCACGATCTCGATGAGCCTGTCATCCAAAATCACCACGTAATCAGGCTCGTATATCTGGGCTTTCGTGTAGATTCGATTCTTATCCATTCGGGCGAAAGCAACCACAGGTGCGCCTCTTCTCTCTGCACCGAAAAAAGGAAAGGCCACAGCATGGTTTCCTTCTATGAAAGCCGCGCTCGCGAGGGCTTGAGCAGCCATAACAGCCCCTTGGCCCCCTCTCCCGTGAAATCTAACTTCGTACATGGACTTAACTCCCCCCTGGGTTTCCGAGACCCGTATCTAATAACGTAGTAATAACATTATTGGTAAAGCACATTTTGAAGAGCGTTTTCTTGGAGTAGTTTTTTATACCATCAAAGGCTATTCGCTGTTCGCATGGCGGTAAGGATAGATTGGAAAAGGTCACTGATTATGAGTGTAATTCTGATCGCGATTCTATATGGACTACGACATGTTATCGAGGACAGAAACACTTATTATATGGTTTTTATCATCATTTTTATCGTGTTCCTTGTGGCAGGCAACCTCGTATTTCGCAGACGATAGCTTTCAGAGAGGATAAAAATGAAGGAAATAAGGATCAAGGTCATCGTTGCTGGAGAACCTGGCTCAGGCAAATCCGTAATAAGCGAGGTGAGCGATGCCTGTATTTCCCTTCGGCCATTCGGCGTCTCCATCGGGTTGAAAACCATGGCCAGAGAGGAGGCCCAGTGCTGCATGACCTTCATAACCTGGACCCTAACAAAAGGCAGGCCAAAGGATACATCGTACTATAAGGGCAGCAAGGCCGCTGCCATAGTATGTGATCTCACGAAAGTCAAAACTATAAAGAAGATGAATACCTGGGCAAAGTCCATTCAGAAGGGTGTGGGTGATATTCCCCTCGTTTTTGTTGGAAATAATGTGGATGCTGCGGCAGGAAATAACGTGGAGATGATGATCAAAATCGCAAAATCTTATTCATCACCTGTGGTGCTGACCCGCTTGGAGGACAGAGAATCCATAGAAGAGGTCTTTGTTCAGATCGTAAAGGCGATAGGAGCCGGCTTAAGAGAGCAGTGAATGGAATATTCAATGTAAGACAAAGATACCCCGAGGGAGTATTCAAGAAAGGGCGGGAGGAGGGGGTAAGGAGGAGGGAAAAGATTGATATGGTGAGGAGCAGATAGAGGGATGAGGAGTTAAGTTAATGGCCGCTCAAAGCATAAATAAATGTACACTAATCTGGGATAGAAAATGTCGTTGAAAATCCTCTTCCTGCAGCCCACAAACGAGGTTCAAAGCGGGGATCGATTGGTACCTCCACTCTGGCCAAGCGCTCTCTCGTCCATAACCCCGGATGGGCATCAAGTAGATTTTCTGCACTGCGGATTTGAGGAACCCACGGAGAAGAAGCTCTCAAACTATGATATTGTGGGCATCTCCGTTCTGACAACCATGGCAAACTACGCATATAAGGTAGGAGATATGTGTAAAAGTTTAGGGATCAAATGCGTCATGGGGGGCATCCATCCCTATATTTTCCCAGAAGAGGCAAGGCAGCACTGCGATTCTGTCATTCTCGGTGAAGCTGAATATATCTGGGAGAAGGTGCTGAACGATGCCGAACAAAACGCTCTCCAACCGTATTACAAGGGCACCCTTACAGAACCCGAAGATTTTCCCATCCCGGATTTATCCATATACAAAAAATACAAATTTTTCACCACAAAACTGGCGGAGATCGTGCGCGGCTGCCCACACAATTGCAGATTTTGCGGAGCCACGATGTACAGTGGAAGAAGGTATAGATACAAGACATTAGAGAACCTTATCAAGGAGATTGAGAACTGGGGCAGTGGGAGGAGAATAGCGCACTTCACAAACACGAATCTCATTGCCAGTCCAAAAAAAACAGGGGAAATTATGGAAGGAATTAAAGAATTCAACCTGAAATGGTGGAGTCCATGCGACGTTAATATTGCGGATCATGAGCATTTGATTAAAGCTGTGGCGGATGCGGGTTGCATGGTGTTGCAGTTCGGTTTTGACAGCATATCGAAGGAAACATTGGCCAGCATGAACAAACGTTTCAACATCAACAAGGACTACAGAACGCTGATAAAAAAGTGCCATGACTACGGGATAGAGGTGAGTGGCTCCTTCATATTTGGATGGGACACCGATACCAAGGATGTTTTTAAAAATACCGTTGAGTTTGCCCAGGATGCAGACATCGATATGCCCGTATATTTCCCGTTGACACCGTT
The DNA here is from genome assembly GCA_965371185.1 of uncultured Thermoplasmata archaeon. Lineage (GTDB taxonomy): Archaea > Thermoplasmatota > Thermoplasmata. Next base: position 10,074 of record CBDUXN010000033.1, on the reverse strand, counting down.
TCCCGGTACCGATATTTACAACACATTTGAGGCTCAGGGCAGGATCCTCTCCCATGATTGGTCCAAGTATAACTGGAATACCTGTGTTTACAAACCAAAGAACATGACTGGAGAACAACTTTTAAATGGATGCTATTATTCATTCGAGCAGAGTTACAGCACACGAAGCATCTTCCACAGGTTATTTTCAAGACCGAGAGGAATCAAAGAGATCATGCTAATGCTGTTTATCTCGGCAACAGGCAGATTCGTTACCTCCTTTAGCAAACCTTATTGGGCAAACCCAAAGAAGGTTATGCATCGCCCTGGCACCTAACTCATTCAAACATCTGGCATGAACTTTCCATATATGATAAATAGGAATAAGGCCAGCCATATTATGGGGAATAATAAAAGAAATGCTGCGTACCAAATGCCTATCATACCCATAATCAAAATTGGAACAATAGGATAAGTAACGATTTCTTGTACTCCCAGTAGCTGCATTAGTCTTTTCCTATCAAAGGTTTTTATACTGAGGGCTTTAATTGTTGTTGCCCACATCGAAAGGATAAGTAGGGTCAAAATAAAAATTTGAATAAAAGGCACATCTGATAACTCGATTAAATCCAGCCAAAAAATAATTATGATGGCAAAGGTATGGGCCGCCTTCATACCGAGGACGTACATCCTGAATCCATCGGTAACAATCAACTTTTTTCCTATAACCCTGCACCCGAGATACACGGGGGATGTATTCGCTCCCGCTAAAAAATCATGAGGAATGTCCTTCATACCTCCTGTGATGCCTGTTTGAAAGGCGAGTTGTATGAAAAAAAGGAATGCCACAGACAAGACCACTGGAGTTAGCTCTGTCGACACGGTTAACGCACCAAAGATACAGAAGAAGAAGATGCTCATTCCAAGGACAAAATCGGCACCAAAGAACCTTTTTCCGTAAAGGTCATACACCGCCCCTAATAGAACCGCGATGAGGAAAGCCAGGACCGCTTGCAGGCTTTTAAAATATATGAGGGATACTGCGAAAGCCAGAATGATCGCCATCAAAGCCGCGTACAATGCATGGTTTCTCTTGATGGATCCGCTAACCAGAGGCTTCTCCGAGAGTTCTTTGGAGTATTTGTCAATTTCTACGTCAGAATACTCGTTTAATGCAAAACCATAGAAATGGAAAAGCAACCCTATAACGAACAACATCATGAGATGAAGTATATTTATATTATGCCCTGGCATTAAAAGGATAGCACCAAAAACAGCGGTTATTGCGGTTGCGGCACCTGACTGCAACCTGACGAGTTTAAACCATTCTCTCAAGGTTCTGGCGAGCATTATTATACCATCGACATAAAAGAATTTCAACTAATAAAAGTTGGGGTTAATGGCCCCTAAATCCACCCTAAGTAATACTTTTAACGCAATCAAAACATTAATTACTCATAACATACAATATAGAAATGCTCCGGTTCGAAGACTGTGTTGATCCATGATACGCAGTGCAAGGCTGGAGTGCGATATCGATACGGGTCCCTGCATGAAATTTGATGTGTCATCAAAACATGATTGTAGGACAACCCCGATATCCAACAATCCCCCGATATGGGTCAGGACTGGGAGAGTGCGTTCAGCATCCTATGATCTGGGCTGTTAGTGTCGGGGGACACATTTCTTTATTTCATCATTATCAAAATTTAGGTGATATTAGAAAATGTTTTAGTGGGTGGGAGGAGGGGGTAGGGAGGAGGGCCCCCTGATTGTTTGAATTTTATAACCTCAAAACACCTCTAAAACTTCCTTCACAGCCCTTTCCAACCCGCCATCATGATTGAACACTATCTTAACCGATGCTCCGGAAAGCGTGGCATACGCCATGGCGGCATACCTGTTGATCATCTGATGTTCCTCGACCCCTCTGATTCCCTCCTCATCTCTTTTTCTGCTCTCATCCTTGCCCCTTCTTCTGAGGATCTCCTCGGTTGTAGCCTCCACAAGCACGATTCTATCAGGCTTCAATTTTCTTAGAACCCATTCAGGCAGGCCAGGGTAATAACCCCCGTGAGTCTTGATTGTGCAGTGCGTGTCGATGATGACATCCCCCATCTCATATATTCTCTGCGCGGCCTTCTCCTGCACATCCCTTTGTTTCTCAACAGGCAGTTTTCTTATCTGATCCCTGTGCTCCGCCAGCCCCTGGGCTCTTGCGGCCTCCAGCATCACATCCCCGTAATTAACAATATTTATACCCTTCTCCCTTGCCACACCTTCCATTACCGAGGTCTTTCCCACTCCTGGAACGCCAGTTACCACCATTCTCATGCTTTCACGCCCCTCCCAACATGATTTTTAACTTATTTAAGCCCTGCCTTTCAAAATTGAACCTGATAATGCTGTTGTTTATGCATGCTGATACGGCCATTATGCGATCTTCGTTTGAATAGGTCGAGAAAATCCCCCTTTATATTTAAAGAGATATTAGACAATTATCGTATTTTGGGATTTTAGCTGGTTATCGATATTGAGAATCATAATAATGATTCTTTACGATTAATATTTATATTGATTAAACCAAATGATAATATGGAAATGGCCGAACTCTTGAGACTTTAATCATCATTGAGCTCTTGGAGGCATGTATTGAAAAAAGAGAATCTGAGGAAGATGCTGTTCGTCCTGGGAAAGGAGCATTGTTTGGATGTGATGATAAACGTGTACAAAAACGACTGGCAAACTGCCAGCGAGGTTGCCAGAGATTTGAGAATTCACATTGCAACAGCTGTAAAATACCTCTCAGAACTCCATGAGCTTGGTTTTCTAAACAGACGAATAAAAAGGGGGAAAACCAGGGAGGCTTTTGAGTACCAGCTGAGGGATCCGAAGGTTTTAATAGAGTTCGACGTGACGAGTCTGACAGGCAAAAGGCTTCGGGCAGAAGAAAAACCCTTAGTGCTTTTTTCCATCCTTCGCACCTTGCTGTTGAAGTCTAGGAAAGTTGTGGGACAGAGCGTTGATGATTTCATGAACGGAAGGTTCGAAAAATTGGAGAACGGCGAGAAGCACATGGTTATGAATTCTCTCCTGTTCGATGGTGAATTGGAGGATGCAAAGGATTTCTTCCAAGATAACCTGAAAGGCCTGGCCCCTACGGATAAGAGATGTGAGGATGTGGTGAAAGCGCTCACAGAGCTCATTAACAGCGTGATCGAGCACTACGAATTCAAAGTGGGTCATCACTCCGCAGAGTCCCTTGTTGATGTGAGCATGATGAAGGTGATCTCCGTTCTCGGTGGGGAGATCATGGAGGACAGCAGTGTGCTCAGCACATTGCCAGATCATTACTTCGAAAAATGGTGTAGTTGAGCGGCCATAAAACTTCAATCGGATTAAAGTTTACTCTTGAACAATATTACAAATCTCTTTATTTTTAGCCAGTATCGAAATCGGGATTGAAAAATAGGACGATTAAAATTCCCAATTAGAGGCGGTTTCTGGCTTTCAATAGCATAAAATGAAAACTTTAAGGTGTTTAAAGTGGGACGATTAATATTTATAGCAGTTAAACCAATATATTACGTTTTGAGGAGAGTAAAACTCTGGGAGACTCCCAACTGTTCTGAGAGCTGGGGGGGAGCACATGAATAAAGAGGACACTAGAAAGATGTTCTTTGTCCTGGGCAAGGAGCATTGTTTGGATGTAATTATCAATGTTTATGAAAATGATTGGCAAACCGCAAGCGAAGTTGCCAGAGATTTGAATATTCATATTGCAACGGCGGTAAAATACCTTTCGGAACTTTATGAGCTCGGTTTGCTGAACAGACGGGCGAAAAGGAGCAAAACCAGGGAGGCTCTCGAGTATCAGCTCAAAAACTCAAGGGTAGATATTGGATTCGATATCACATCGCTTATTGGGAAGTCACCTCCACCTGACAATAAACCGATGGTTCTCTTCTCCGTACTTTTCACAATGCTCCTGAAATCTAGGAAAGTGGTGGGACAGAGCGTGGACGTGTTTGTGAATGGAAGGTTTGAGAAGCTGAAAAACAGCGAGAAGGATATGGTTATGGACTCACTTATGTTCGAAGGGGATCTGGAGGATGCCAAGACTTTTTTCCTGAAGAAACTGAACGGCCTATCACTTACAGACAAAAGATGCGAGGATGTGGTTTACGCCCTGACTGAGCTGATAAAAGTGGTGGTCGAGCACTATGAATCCCGATTAGGGCATCACTCAACTGAATCATTAATTGATGTGTCCATGAAGAAGGTTATTGACACCCTTGGCGGAGATGTCATATTGGACAGCAGTGTGCTCAGCACCTTACCGTATGATTACTTCGGAAAATGGAGAAAATAGAAAAGGTGGAAAAATGAGGGTGCCAACAGGGATACAGGGATTAGACGATTTAATTGAAGGGGGGTTTGCAGAGAACACGGTGAACCTGGTCGTAGGACCAACAGGAAGTGGAAAAACTTTACTCGGCGCACAGTACATATTAAACGGTGCCAAATACTACGATGAGAAGGGTATTTTTCTGATTCTTGAGGAGAGCAGGGAGAACGTGCTCAGAGCGGTTAGAAATTTTGATATGGATTTTGAAGGTTACGAAAAAGAGGGGATGGTCAATCTGATAGATTTTGGTGAGATACGAAAAGCGTGCGATGCCGAGGAAGAGCTTTCAGGTGAGATTGCAAGCCTGGCAACGATTCGTAACTTCCTTGACAGGTACATCGTAACTTCGGGAGCGAATAGGGTTGTTGTTGACTCGCTTTCTGCCATAGGCTTGTATTATCCAAAGATCGATAACTTGAGAAGGGAACTCTTCAGGTTCTGCAGATTTCTCAAGGAAAAGGGGGTAACATCGGTTTTGATATCAGAGGAAATAGGCCATAATCCATTTAAGTTCAACGTTGAGCAATACGTTTCAGATTCTGTGATAATATTGGGTTACGATAACGTGAACAACGAGTTTAGACGCACGATAACCGTGTATAAAATGCGGTTTACAAAACATGACCCCTACAAGCATCCTTTTCAAATATCTGAAGAAGGCATCGAGGTTTGGGCCAACGAGCAGATATTCTGATCTCTTTGTCAAGTTAATTGTATTTTGAATGGAGAGTGAATCTGTCACCATATTAGCGATAGATATGCCAGGTATTCTCCAGGAAACAGAAAGTTATTTATTGAGATAAGTATATCGCAAACGGTACAAAGGCCGTACTTCACAATGGGTATGGGAGATTCGTGCCCCCCACTCACTATGGCTTTTGCCGCGTGGAGTGTAATAATAAACATGATGCCAATATAACGTTAGGGGGAGTGGCGATAGAGAAGAGATGCCCTTCATGTGACGCATCAGTTGACGAGGATGATGTTGAATGCCCTTATTGCGGCGCTGAGTTGAATATAGGGGCTGGGGAGGAGAAGGAAGGGCAAAAGGACGGTGAAGAAAGGCTCGAATGCCCTGAGTGCGGCGCCGCAATGGAACCCGGGATGACAAAATGTCCTGAGTGCGGATCTGAATTCGAGCTTGTGGAAGATGAGAAGATCTTAGAGGGTGACTACGAATGCCCTGAATGCGGCAGGATCTTCGATAAACCTGTCCCCGCGTGCCCAGATTGTGGTGCCGAGTTCGAACTCGAGGAAGAGGCTGAGCTGGAGGAGGAGATACCAGAAGAGAAGGAAGGGTTAGAAGAGGTTGAATGCCCAGAATGTGGCGCCTCCCTGACACCTGAAGATGAGTATTGTCCAACCTGTTTTTATGATGTGGGTAAAAAGGAGGAGAAATTACCACCTCCACTACCATCACCTCCGCTGCCCGCACTGCCACCTGTGAAAGAGATGGAGACACCACCAGAAAAATTAAAGGAAAGAGAATGCTCGGAATGTGGAAGTATCCTGGCACCCGATGATGAGTTCTGTCCAACATGTGGGTTTGAGATTGAAAAGAAGGAGGATGAATTGCCTCCTGTAAAAGAAATAGAAGAGGAGAAATGGATTCCTGAAAAAAAGAAAGGAATTCCTGAAGAGGAGGCAGAAGAGAATGAGTGCCCAGAATGCGGATCCATCCTTGCTCCAGATGATGAGTTCTGTCCAGTATGCGGTTTTGAGATAGAACGGGCAGGAAAAACACCACCAGAAAAGTTAGAGGAAATCGAATGCCCTGAATGTGGATTTATACTGGCTGCAGATGAAGAATTCTGCCCGGGTTGTGGCTTTGAGACAGAGAAGATGGAAGTGAAATTAGTGCCTCCGCCACCCACTGTGGAGGAAGAGGTGGTACCAACCTTTGTTGAAGCTGTCCCTGAGGTCGAGAAAGCTGTAGCCAAACCCGTGATAAAATATTCAAAAACAAAGCTCAAGAAAATGAGAAAGGCCGAGCTCATCGATATCGCAAATAACCTTGGAATCCCATCCACAGGAACGAAGGCCGAATTGATCGAGGGAATCCTCAAAGCAATGGAATGTCCAGAATGTGGATATATTTTGGGGTTAGATGAAACCACATGTCCAAGATGTGGTTATGAAGCAGAGAAAAAAGAAGAGGTCGTTAAGGAATTTGAAGAGGAGGAAATAAGCCTAGTTAGACATGGTGTTGAGATCGAAAGGCCGGTTGAAATTGGTGTTGCTGTTGGTAGACCAATAGGACTTAAAGAGAGGGAACGGGGTCTTACAAACGGTCTGACGAACGGGCTCACAAATGGACTGACAAATGGGCTGAGGGCTTTAAGAGTGGGAGTCACAAACGGCATCACAAACGGCAACGGCATTACCAACGGTCTAGGGGGCAGGGGGAGGGTTGTGGAGAGCAAGCGCGGGGGCTTGAAATTGATCGTAGTTCCCCTCATAGTGTTAATCCTCGCACTGGCCCCTTATTTCGCCGTTCAAATATCAGAACCCCAAAAGGGAATAGAGATAGATGGGGATTTTAGCGACTGGATCGATGCGATCATATCCTCGGACAGTGTGGAAGCTGTGCCGTTTAATTCCAATGTTGACATAGTAGATTACAGTTTAGATGGCAGGCTATCCGAGCTTTCGTTCTACCTTGAAGTTGAAGGGAGCATACTCGCTGGTGAACCTGTGAGTAGCGGTAGGCACATGGATACCGCCTATGTGTTCATAGACACAGATCGCAGTCCAGATTCAGGTTATTTGATCAACGGCATAGGCGCAGAGTATATGATGAAAATGGCGGGCTGGCAGGGTGAAACATACTCTAAAAGACTTTTCGAATTCACCTCAACTGCACAAGACTGGGATTACTGGAAGGATGTGGGCGGGGTTTCTGCAGCTGCATCGGGCTCTGAGCTTGAGGTGAAAGTACGCTATGATAGATTGTACTTGAAAAATAATGATAAGGTGGACGTCTTATTTTATATGCAGAGCTACGATGGCTCTGAGGACTTTGCAGATACTGTAATGAGCAACGAAAAAGGTGTTTTGGTTGTGGAGCAGCAGGGTGTTGGTGATGGTTATATTGCTGGTAATGGAAAAAGGCTGTTGAGATTGGATCTGAGCGCCTTGAATGCTGACGTGACTATGACAAGTTTAACCCTCACTCGAACTGGGAAGGGCAGCGATAATGATGTTAGCGAGGTGAGATTGGTTGAGGGAAACACAACTGTAGCATCGGGGACATTGACAAGTGGAACTGTAAATCTGGGAACTAGCATCTCTGTGTCTCCCGGAAGCACGAGAACGCTGTATGTCGAGGTTGATATCAGCCCCGGTGCTCCAGCTGAGAACAGCATCGGGTTCAGAGTCATGAAGCCCCATGATGTGACGGTGAATATGGGCACGGTAACCTTGAAAAACGCCTTGCCACAGGATGGTAATTACGATGTCAGCTATATATACAGCGTTCCCGCTGATGTCAAGGCTGATGGTGCCTTCGCTGATTGGGAGGATAAGGACATAAAAGTCGATGCCGGCGATGGTATAGAAAACTTGGACATAACCGAATATTGTGTTTCAAACAACACACAAACGGTGTCCTTCTATCTGAGGGTTGATGGCGAGATGGGTTGGGGTGATCCAGTTCCTTACTGGAATTATGCTAGTGTGCCTGAGCCCATAGAACCTACGGAGCCTGGGCCACCTGAACCACCACAACCTGCAAAGCCAAAGCTACCGAGAACTGGAGAGGATGTGGCCTATGTCTTCATTGACAACGATAATGCGTCGACAACCGGTTACCTTATTGGCGACATAGGTGCAGATCACCTTCTCGAGATCAAAGGTAGGTATGGGGAGATGATCTCTAAAAGGCACCTGAGCTTTTTTGGTTCATCCCAATTTGAGTGGAAATGGCTCGATATGGGCAGCGTTATTGCTGCTAAAGACACATCACGATTGGAAACGCAGATATCTAAAAACGATTTGAATATAACAGGGCATTTCAGTGTGTATTTTCAGACCACGGACTGGAGCGGGGAAATAAATGATTATTCGGATGTGAAAGTAAGTAGAGGAACAAGGGCAATTGTCGTCATAGAGGACTTTGGAGCTGCTTCTACCGAAGCAACGGCCACTTCAAATCAAAGAACACTTATTAGAACAATAGGCCAATCGAACGATTATTACTTTAGTTTCTATTACAACATCACCGCTCAGAATATGACCTGGGAATGGAGTCTAACCGGTGATGATGATCCATGGCCAAATCCATGGCAATACGTCTTCACAAGTGCTCATCAGGACCTGATGTATCTATCAGTATGGTACGACAACACCCAACAGAAAATATACGTTGTCGCTGATAATGATGCCTCAGACCAATATGTCACTGTTCGCAGCGGGGCCGTCTCAGGTAATAGCATCAATTGGGATGCAGGCTCCGAAACCGATGTTTGGGTGTCACCGTACAATCTTGATGCTAAAAATGCCTTCATCTGTAGAGACGCAGATGGCTACCTATGGGTGATCTCAAGCACGAGGGAGGCTCCCATCGGTGATGATTATGGGGTCAGAGCTAATAGATCAAGTAGCCCAGACGATGTTACCTCATGGGAGGATGGCTATGTTTTAACGACTGCTGCCGATGATGATGCGACTGTAGACGTTTATCCATTAATTCTTTCGATCGGAACCTTCGGTGATTCAGACATGTTTGCTGTTTGGTATAATGCCTCAGGTTACATTCAAGGTAGACGTTGGGATGCCTCAGGTGCAAATTGGGATGTGAGAGTAAATCTAGATACAACTGGTACAGATATCAGTAATGGGAGAGTGTGGGGTCCTTCTGCAGTGGTGGATTCTACGAATAGAGATGTCCACATAATCTCCATGTCCCCCCAAGGGAGGGTGAGGTATACGAAATATAACGAGAGTGATGGTACTTATTATTCTAAAACTATCCGCGACATAGCTGGCAACGAATATCCCACCATATCGTTGGTTGGGTCGGATTACTTATATGCTTATTGGATTACCGGTTTTAACCGGATTGAAGGGAACTACTCACTTAACCTCGGAGATTCTTGGTCCCAAATCACAGGCTTTACATTTGATATTAATTCAAAAACGTATCTGACATCTGTATATTACGCGCCAAATGACTATTGGACAGGATGGCACTGGACCAAAAACGCACCATTTGATAATGATGTCCTATTCGAGCGCATTCCCGAATTTCACGACATTCTCATCCCAACTGTAGGATTCATCGCGCTTTTTATCGTTTTTAAAGGCAGAAAAAAGAGAAAAAAATAACAGAATGGAAAATTGCTAAACCAACATCACCTTTTAAACACGATACAACTGTTATCCAAATAAGACCTCACGACATCATAACGTGCTTCATCTGTGGCCATTATATCCTTCCATTTCTTGCCCTCTGCCAGAATATTCAGTATGGCATATGACGCTGTTCTCGACGCCGTTATCGCTATCTCTAACATATGCGTGCAGCCTGAACTCTTTCCGAGAATTTCAGCCATCCTTTTTGCCAACCCCCTCTCCAATTTCAGACCCACTATCTTTTGAATATTCGCAAGGGCATCTCTGCAATGAGGATACGGGACCTTAACCATTTCAGCATTAACAGACGTTATCTCTCTTGTGTTGAGATCTAT
>CBDUXN010000032.1:0-25867 GCA_965371185.1 uncultured Thermoplasmata archaeon | reverse complement strand
AAGAGGTCATTAGGGTGATAAAAGAGAATGATGATTGGTATGAAATGGTTTTAAGAAGACTACCTAAAATAATTGGTAGAATAAATATTACAGATCGTATAGAACGTATACTTGCTGTTGATTCAGGTTTAGATTTCAAGGAACATAATAAAAAATTAAACCTGATTGAAAAAGCATTAAAATGAGTGTATAATCAGCATTGAATATTTATATAATTAAAAAAGAAAGGTTTTTAAGAAATATCTTTCCGAATCGCACACATTTTTTCGCAGTAGGGGGCTTATGCCCTTCACTTCCCCTTCGTCATCTCGTCAATGATCTCCTTGGCGATGTCCACCCTTATCTTCCCCCCGGCAACGAGCCTTTTCACGACTTCATCCACGATATCTCGGGAAGCACCCGCCATGATCGCTATGTTTCTTGCATGCAGCGCCATGTGGCCCTTCTGGATTCCCTCAGTGGCCAGGGCTCTCAGCGCGCCCAGGTTCTGAGCCAGGCCGACAGCAGCCAAGATCTCTCCAAGCTCTTGAGCAGTCTTCACGCCAAGGATTTTCACCGCGGCCTTTGCAGTGGGATGGGTCTTCGTGGCTCCGCCAATTAATCCAACCGCCGTTGGGATCTCAATTGTACCTACCAGATCACCGTCTGCGTTCTTCTCCCACACGGATAAGGGAGAATAATGTCCTGAGATTGCCGCATAGGAGTGCGCTCCGGCTTCCACAGCCCTCGTGTCGTTACCAGTTGCCCTGACCACCGCGGTTATTCCGTTCATGATGCCTTTGTTGTGAGTCGCACTCCTGAATGGATCTGCGGCAGCGAACGCGTATGCTTCAATGACTCCGTCCACAACTCCCTCACCGCCCAAAGCCTCCTTGTCGAAAACGGCTTTGGCTCTGGCGAGTCTGTGTATTGCAAGGTTGGAAATTATCCTAAGATATACCCGTCCACCCGTTATCTCCTCGATATAAGGTGCAACAGCCTCCGCCATTGTGTTCACGGCATTTGCGCCCATTGCATCCCTGCAATCCACGAGCAGATGGTTCACAACCATAGGTCCCTTCAGGGTATTGACTATCCTTACCTCGATGTCTTTCGCCCCCCCTCCAAATTTCACGAGCACCGGATCCTGCTCGTTCGCTAGCTTCAATATCTCCTCTTTATGGGATAGGATCGTCATCTTGGCGCCGTATGGATCCTGGACATTGGTAAGCTGGATCTGTCCGATCATAACAGGGCCGGTGTTGCTGGTCTGAAAACCCCCTTTTAACCTGGCCATCTTGGCTGCATTGGATGCAGCGGCCACGACAGAAGGCTCCTCAATGGCCATTGGTATGAGGTAATCCTTGCCGTTGATCATAAAGTTGACTGCAATGCCAACAGGCAGTTCAAAAGTGCCCACAACATTCTCGATCATCCTGTCTGCCTGCTCCATTTCCAGCGAGCCTGTTTTGAACAGGGCATCAACTTCCTCATCGCTCAGCCCGCTGAAGTTCCTGACTATATCCAACCTCTCTTTTGGTGACAGTTTGTAGAATCCAGATATCTTGGAAGATTTTTCCATATCAATACCTCCGCTTATCGCCCTTATTGTGAATATCTCCTGCATATATAACATTTTTCAAATAATGGCTATAAGAAATTCGACGATCGTCTAAGTTCACAGGTTAAAAAATCACTCTTCCAACTTTTTCAACCTTTCCAGCAAGATCTTCTGCTCCACACTGGCCACCAGTCTCTTTGTGTACTCAACGGTATCGGGATTTACGCTGATGCTGTCTATACCGCTTCTAACAAGGAACTCCGTGAACTCCGGGTACACTGAGGGTCCTTGACCGCAAATTGAAACGGTTTTCCCTTTCTCATGTGCATCCTCTATGAGCTTTGCTATGGCCCTTGTCACCGCAGGTGTGCGTTCGTCGAAGTAACCCATATTTCCTAAAATTTGGGAATCCCTATCTGCACCCATGATGAGCATGGTCAGATCGTTGGAGCCGATGGAGAAACCGTCGCAATATTCAGCGAATTCCTTTGCCATGAATACATTTGAAGGCACCTCTGCCATCATCCAGAATTTGAAATCTCTTGTACGTCTGAGGCCTTCCTCCTCCAACATTTCGTTTATCCTCTTCAGCTCTTCAGGCAGCCTTACGAAAGGTACCATCATGTAAACATTCTTCAGGCCGAATTCCTCTCGCACCTTCTTCAGGGCCCTGATTTCAAGTCTGAAGGCAGGCTCGTACGTTGAAACGTACTTGGAGCAGCCCCGCCAGCCGATGAAGGGATTTTCTTCCACAGGTTCTATCTCATCGCCGCCTTTGAGGTTCCTGAACTCATGTGTCCTGAAGTCCGACGTACGGACAACAACAACCCTCGGGAACATTGGCTGCGCAACCTGCCTTATCGCCTCAGCCAACTTGTCTACGAATTCCTGCTCTCTGCCCTCCTTCACGAAGTTCATGGGATGCTCGCCGATATCCTCCGTTAAGGCAAGCTCGATACGAAAGAGCCCCACTCCATCAGCAGGTAGCTGAGAGTATTTCTCACCGAGGCTGGGAACCGCCAGGTTCATGTACACCTTGGTGGCCGTTATTGGGACATAGGACGCTGCAACTGTTGCAGCTTTGCCCTCCACCTTTGCCTCCGTTTTTATCTTCATGATACCCTCATAAACCCTACCTTTGTCTGCGTCAACTGTGATCTCCATTTGCTCTGAGAGCACTTTAGTAGCATCGGTTGTGCCCACGATGCACGGTATCTGTAATTCTCTGGAAACTATCGCAGCATGGCAGGTCATCCCTCCTTCATTGGTTACGATGGCGATAGCTCTCCGCATGGCGGGAACCATGTCAGGAGTGGTCATGACGGTGACCAAGATGTCACCCTCCTTGATCTTGTCCAATTCGGTCTCGTCCTTTATAAGCCTGACCTTGCCGCTCGCTATGCCGGGTGAGGCAGGCATGCCCTTGGTCAGCACCGTCAACTCCTTTGCCTCCGCTTTCTCTTTCTTCTCAGAAGGTTCAGTAGCAGGTTCTCTTATGGTGGTAACAGGTCTTGCCTGAACGATGTAGAGCTCATTGTTCTCGATACACCATTCTATGTCCATAGGTTCTTGGTAATGCCTTTCTATGCGTACTCCCAACTCCGCCACTGCCCCGATAAGTTCATCTGTCATCTTCTGTTTTTGTTGATGTTCCTCTGGAACATCCAGCTTTATGGTGTTTCCCTCCTCGTTCTTGGTGTACATCCATGTTTGTCGGGAGATTTTTTTGTCGATGATTTCTAAAGAATCCTGTGAAACGTGGTATGTGTCAGGTGTGATCTCTCCACCCACAATCGCCTCGCCAAGCCCATAACCTGCCTCGATAAGGACCTCAGGGGCCCCTGTACTTGGGTCAGAGGAAAACATCACACCCGAAACCTCAGAGTGAACCATCCTCTGCACCACAACGGCCAGCTTCACATCCTCGTGCTTGAAGCCCTGTTTTTCCCTGTAGAAGATGGCTCTTGGCGTGTAGAGGGAGCTCCAGCATTCCCTGACCTTTTCCAGCAAATCCTCCTTTGTATGCACGTTCAGGTATGTCTCCTGCTGGCCTGCGAACGATGCCTCAGGCAGGTCCTCCGCTGTGGCGCTTGACCTTACGGCAACAAAAGACTCTTTCTCCCCAGCTATCTCGCTGAGCTTCTTATACGCCCCCACGATATCCACCTCCAAATTCCATGGAATTTTGGCACCTCTCACCACCTCTCTCACGGTTTTGGAGGCCGTGGTAAGGCTCTTCTCAACATCCACGTTCACATCGGAGAGTATGTTAAGGATATCATCCTTGATGCCCACCGTTGTAATAAAGTGTTCAAAGGCATCAGCAGTTACTATGAATGCCTGTGGGACCGGTAAACCGACTCCCAACATCTCTCCAAGATTCGCTCCTTTTCCTCCGACCTGAGGAATGCTCTTTTTATTTACCTCTTCTGCCCAAACTATCGTCTTCATTCTATCACCGCAAATATGAAATGTTTTCTATTCCCCCCACCATGTTCCAATTGCAATATCTTCGCAAATTTCTCTAAACTAAAGCTCTGGGGAATTGGGGAAATGTATAAGCAATTATAAAACTTTGCATCCATTATTGATGATCTTGAACAACTCGAGCAGAACCTTTATTAAACATATATCACTTAGACTTTGATGCACATCGGGATGGAAGATCTTCCATTAGATGGAACAGTGGTGCAGGATGACACCTGAACAATTGGTTCAAATTCTTCCTTGGCTTGTCGCAGCCGTAATTATCGAGGGCGTGATACTCACATTACTCACATTCTTAGTTATGAGATCGAAAGGTGAACCTCCGGTTATCGGTGAGGTTTTCACCGTCTATAAGGATGGCAGATTGATCAAACATGTGAGCTATAAAGATGAGGGCAACATGGATCAGGAAATATTGACGGCCATGCTGACCGTTGTACAAGCATTCATCAAGGATTCATTCGGCAGCCGGGACTCGTCAGATTTGAAGAAGATCGAATTCGGCAGGAAAAGAATCTTCTTTGAAAGCGGGAAATACATCTACATGGCAGTGGTCTATACAGGCGATATAAATAAGAAGATGAGGGATAGGATAATGGAAACGATCGAAGCGATCGAATCGAAATATGATGAGGTGTTAAGGAAATGGGATGGAAAGATGGGGGCATTGGGGGACGTGGAGGAGTTCACAAGTCCGTTGTTAGATGCTGCAAACCGCTAATTTGAAAGTCCCCAAAAAATATCGGAATTTGGCAAAAAGGGGTTTATATCGTTTTATCATCTAATCATCTGGTCTCAAAATTCGTTAATCTATCCCATTCGACTTTATGGTCGATGTCGTTGTCAATGAGGAATTTACTGATGCTTTCCGTTACCTTGGTGACCTCGGAGGATTTGGCTTTACCTTTTATATAAAATTGGATATTGCCTTCAGTTATTGGGAAAACCATCTTCGTCCTGCAATTTCTGTTATGTCCTTCAGGCTTCCTGTTTTTCTCCAGATCCATGAGGTTCAATCTAACGAACATCTGGTTCCGTTCCTCTTCCTCGTCCAGTTGTCCGGTCTCTATCAGAAACCTCATATATAGATCCTTATAAATTGGCACAAGATCTATGTACTTCATCTTCTTTGGAAATATTATGTGACCTGTCTTTGACCGCATTGATTAACCCCTTTTTCAGATAAGAGTTATGGTATATAAGATTTGTTGTTGACTTTAAGCAAAAAATTCTTAAAAAGAGAGGCCGAATTTCTCCTTATTCCATCAAAACCCATTTTCTCCCATTTCGCACGACTCTGGCGCTATTGTTCAAAACCAACAATATATCTCCTACATCTGCATCTCTGTTATCGATAAGAATGCTCTTGATTGCCCGCGGCGAACCCACACCTGAAGGAAAGAAGGCGAGGTGGTATAATATCTCATCCTCAAGCTCTGCATCAAGATCGGTGGGATTTTCCTCAGCTGTAATAAATGATTTCTCATTCGCTTCAATCGCCTTATTCTCGAATAGAGCCCCACCCACATACTTTTTCAATGCCTCTTGAACCCTACCTTCGTTCTTAAAGCATTTTGCCACAGGACTTCCTCTGTCCTTTTTTACCCAACCTCTGACCTTTTCCTTGTCCAACCCAAGGGTTTTGCTGATCTTCGAGTAGCTCCAATTATAGCGGTCAAACAGCGACTTTGCCACATGATAATTCATGTGCCTTTCTGTAAGTTCCTCAACGATTTTTCTGTATTCTTGCTCTATAAAGTCCGTATCCTTGAGAACATCGAACACATTTTTTGGTTTTCTCCGTCCATCTATCCAGCAGGTAACGGTTTCAGTTGGTATCGGCCGTGGGAGATTCAAATGTTCAGTCAAAACTTTGCTGATGGTTTTACCCCCGATTTTCCTTCTTCCAACCCTTTGCCTGGCAGTCTCGCTGAGTTTAATGGATAGGTAATAGGGCAGGTTCCGCCTTGTGGATTCAAATCTCAAGAACTCTACTGCCTTCTTGAATTCCCTGTCCAATATCCCTCTGTCTATGAAATACCTGTTAACACCTTTCGGGGACGCTCCACCTTTCCAGGACCTCACCGTGCTCGGGGGTATTCCAAGATGTTTCCCGATGTACTCAGGGGGGAGTTTTAGTTCGATCAGCTTCATGGATAGAAGATAGTGGATATTCTCATGTGTCACACGCTTTCTAACATTTTGCAGTTTCTTTTTGAAAGCCCCCAGTTTAAAGCCCCCCTCAGCTAGAGCATGCGCTTCACCTGCATGCATCCAGCTTTGGACAAGCCCACGAGATATTCCCAAATGCCTCGCAACGACGTTCGAACCGAACTTGTACCGTTTAAGCATGAGCGCAACTCTAAAAGGCACTACATCCTCTTTAGATCGGGATCGCATAATATCAACCCTACTCACCTCAGACTCCGTTCTGGGTTCTTTTCCATCTGAGTACGTATCTTGATGGGTCTCAAATGGCTATTAAAATGTTGTTTGTTACCTTATGAGGTAACGCTGATTCATAATTGTCTGGCCAGGACAATGTTTTTGATAAAGTCCCCTACCTGAGAAACTTTTAAATAAAGACAGATCGTTCTTATGGGGGGGATAGTATTGTTCACATATTTCGAGAGGTTGAAGAAACTCGAGGATTTTGGCCTGACGGAGTATCAGGCAAGGGTCTACCTGGCTTTACTGGAATTTGATGTTGCCTCGGCAAGCCAAATCCCTTCAGTTTCGAGGGTCCCGAGAACGAAAATCTATGGAATCATGAGACAGCTTCACGATAAAGGGCTGGTACAGATCATACCTGAAACACCTTTGAAATACAAGGCTGTGCCCTTTGAACAGTTCTTAGAGAAGAAGATCAAGGACATGAGAGAAAATGCTGATGAATTGGAGGCGAGTGTTGAGACCCTATCAAAGGACTTTGTTGTGAGGCACAGGGAACCGGAAAAACAGGGCAAGTTCGAGGTCCTGTACGGTAGGAGAAATGTCAGGGACAGGCTCATGAAAATATACGAATCAGCAAAAAAGGAGGTACTTTCCATTGGAACTTCCAACAGCCCGGGTAGGATAGTGAACACAACGTTATGGTACTTGGAGGACAAGAAAAAGGAGGGTGTGGGGGTGAGGTATGCGTTTCCAGTTAATATCGGGAACAAAGACAAGGTTCGGAAGATAGCCAAATTTGCACAGATAAATCATATAGACCGCGATCCCCCAATGCATTTTGTCGTTGTGGACATGAAGGAGTGCATGCTGATACACCGCGTCCCAGACGATGCGGATCCTGTTAGAGGAGACGATGTGGCTATATGGACGGATGATGAAGCCATAGTGAGCGCCATGAAAGAGATAGCCCAAAGCTTTTTAGATGGTGGAGTTGGATACAAGTCATTCAATGCTCTTGGCCCTATCATGGGGACAATTGGCAATTGGATCGAAACGATTGGAATAGACACCAACAAGGTGCTGAGCAGTATGGGCCAGGAGATGGGCAGGCTGGTGGCGGATCGTTTGAAGTCCAAAACCAAAGCTGCCCTTTTAAAAGAGCTGGCTGAGTTTTGGAGAAAGAACAATTTGGGGGAGGTCAGGGTGGAGCAGAGAAAACCTTTGATCATCACCATGGAGAACTACATGAATTGCAGGGAGAGCCCTGAGATCGCCGGATCCCTGTGCAGCTTCGTTAAAGCCATCGTAGAAACCATCATGACTTCCAAATTGAAAGCCGATTGCCATGTAAAAAAGATGAGCTGCCCTGAACATGGCAGAACTTACTGCAGATTGGAAGTGGATGTCAGGGGTAAACATAAGTGATGTCTGAACAGTCATTTACAACGATCATTTCTTTTCAGGCATAGGTTACATTGAAGCCGGTAAAACATAGCTAGGGTCTAATTCTGGTCATTGTCCTCGGGAATGGGATTGCGTCTTTTATGTTGTCTAAGCCACATATCCAGGCGATAACCCTCTCCAGCCCTAGGCCGTACCCGGAATGCGGTACCGAGCCGAATCGTCTGAGATCGAAGTACCACTCGTAGTCCCCGGTCCCAGCCCCCTTCTTATGAAGATCCTGCTTCATCTGCTCGATGTCAGTGGAGCGCTCGGAGCCACCGATTATCTCCCTGTACCCCTCAGGCGCTATCATGTCCAGGCAGAGGGCGGTTTTCGGGTCTTTGGGGTCAGGAGGTTTGTAGAAGGCCATGATGTCCTTTGGATAATGGGTCACAGCCACCGGAACCCCGAAGTGATCCCCTATCTTGGCCTCCTCAAGGGTTCTCAGGTCCTTGCCCCAGGGAATGTGTATATCGTACTCGTCCTTGAGCAAGTCCAAGGCTTGTGTGTATGTGATCGTAGGATATTTTTCTGTGGCATACCTCTCGAGGATCTTCGTATCCCTTCCCAATACCTTCAGTTCTCCATGGTTCTCCTCAAGAACCTTATTTATAATGAATCTGATCTCATCCTTTGCCACCTGCACGAGCTCGTCCAGCTTCATCCAAGCGGCCTCCATTTCGCACATCCAGAATTCCGCTATATGCATGGATGTTCTTGAGGGCTCGGAACGGAACGTGGGTGCGATATCGTATATTTTTTCAAGTGCGAAGATGCCCGCTTCCGCGTACAGCTGCCAGGATTGGCTCAGGTACATGACATCGTCGAAGTACTTGACTTTGAAAAGCGTTATCGTCCCCTCGCATGCCGTGGGGGTGAGTATGGGGGGATCGAACTCGTAATAACCTCTACTTCTGAAGAACTCGTGAATTGCCCCCACAATCGTGTGCCTGACCTTAAGGGCGGAGGTCATGTGCCTGCTTCGAAGCCATAGGTGGCGGTTGTCCAGCAGGAACTCCTCGCTCTGATCCTTGGTAATGGGGAACGGCTCTGCAAATCCTACGACCTTTAAGTTCTTTGCCTGTATCTCATAACCGCCAGGTGCCCTTTCGTCCTTACGAACGATCCCGTTGATTATGACAGACGATTCCACTAGTGCCTTCCGGGCATCGTCGAAATCAGATTCACTTACAACTCCCTTTATGACGGTGGTCTGTATAATACCAGTACTATCCCTAATGAGAATAAACACGATCTTCCCGCTGCTCCTCGTGCGGTATATCCACCCTCTTATATCCACCTCTTTTTCAACGGGTGCGTCCTTCAGTATTTTATCTATAGGTATCCAAGCGCTCATCTTACCCCATTCCAAATCTTCGGTTTAAAGGCAAATGTATAATACCGCATATATTCATTTTGGTCGCATGAAATTCGGTGTCATTCAGTGTTCGCGCTGCAAAAGGGCCGTTGGGGTGAGGCTGGGTGCAAAAACGGCAACATGTCCACAATGCGGAAAAAAGATGGTTTTGAAGAAGGTGAAGATTCTGAATAGAGTGAATTCGGAAAAGGAGTTGGCAAAGGCTGTGATGCGGCTCAATATCAGGTTTAAAGACGGGGAGGAAATCGTTGAGCAGGACATTAGAATCATTGAGGGTAATAGGAAGCAGAAGTATACCTCTAAGTGTGGAAGCCTACCAGATGTTTACGAGGAGATAGGGGGTAGGGTTTCAAGGGCGAAAGGCGAGGGGAGGGTTGTTGCAGCTGCAAGGGAACTGTGCCGCCTTTTAGGAGAGTTCACTGAGAATGATCTTAGGGAAGTTCTGAAACGAACAGGTCTGGGGGATGGCCAGGTTTGCGAAAATTACATCAACAAGTTGATCGAAAATGGCATAATTTACGAACCGAAAAGGGGAGTCTACAGGTGCTTGGAGAGTTAGCTTGGAGATGTGGAAGATGAAAAATTAAGTTGTCCGCTTCTTTCTCCGCATGGTTAAGGCGATGATCACGATTGCCGGCACCGCAAAAATCGCTTCGAAACCGGGAATGGCGCCCTTCAAGGGCCTTCCATCCTCGCCGATTTTTATGGTTTCTGAGGAGGCTTTCATGCTGATGGTTTCGTAGCTCTCGTCGTAACTGAAGTAGGATCCGTTGGAGTAATAGTAATCCCTAAGATGGTCCCCGTCCCCATCGCTTTCCCATTCGGTGAATCTGTAAGCATCCCTGAACAGGAAATGGTCGTTCACGATGTCTATGTTGTACCAGTAGCCCGGACTTTCCGTCGGATCATAGTAAGGAACCCAAACCTTGATCCAGGCATGCCCCCCCCATGTCTTTTCTTGATAATTATAAAGGGCGCCGAATTCAAGCCAGGCGGGCAGCCCTGCCGCTCTCGCCAAGGAGATGAACAGCACGGATTGATCGTCGCAATCTCCGCTTTTATCGTTCAACGTTTCGTAGCAATATTTCGGCTCCCCGCCCCTCACGGTTTCGTATTCGAAGTTTTTGTTGAGGTAATTAAATATTGACCAAAACTGATCGTATACCGTCGCCTTGCCTGATGTCAATTGATTTGAAAGAGACTGGATATCCGAACGAGTGGGCATTATCACCCATTCATCCTGGGTTTTGTTCCCGTACCAGTCAGAAAGCCACTTGGGAATATCATCTACAGAACCGGACTCGCTGGAATCAAGATTCCATATCATGCTCTCAGTGTAGATTGAATACCTTATTGTGAAGGTCCTCGAGGATGTAACACCACTCCCCTCCCAGATCATCCATGTGTAATTATTCGGGTAGTCCGGGTATCTTTCGGTTCTATCTGGATTTGAGATGATGCTCTTTACATCATGCAACCATGGATTAGTTTCATTGGGTATGTCCTTAGGCTGAGGAATGTCAACCGTATAGCTCATTGCAGAACCAGCAGGATCAGGTGACACCAAAATGCTCCTTTCCACGGTAAAATCCGCCCACTCAGGATATTCCCTGTAATTCACTGTGGGGGAGCCGAGCCAATTCCCGAGGGCTTCTCTGAAGCCTGCATTGGTGGCCACAAGCAAAAGGAGGATGATAATTACTATAATAGCGATTGTCCCAACGATATTCCCGTGCTGTCTAGGCGGCTTGCCAGCCTTCCTACCCTCATAATATTCATAATCATCCTCAAAAGAGTCATCGCCATCATATTCAGAGGATACCATTACGCAATAATAGTAATTTTTCGCTATTAAATGTTTCGGTAATATTATTTTAGGTTGTCAAAAATTGTCGGAATAGAGACGTAGCCGTAGCTATTCACTCCCCGCCAAAGAATCCCCTGAGCACAGGATGCATCTCTATGAGCTGCTCCTTGCCTATTTCTTCGTAAAGCCTGATAACGATACCCACGGTTAGCAGAACCCCCGTCCCGCTGGTATTACCCACCGTCCCGATCATGTCGGCCAAGGCCGCGAGGCCGCCAACGAAGGCACCGCTGATGATAGTTACCACTGGTATGTACCGCTCCAGCACCTTCTTTAATACCCTGGGATCCCGTCTGAAACCGGGTATCTGCATACCGCTGCTCTGGATCTGCTTTGCCACATCTTCAGCACCCATGTTCGTTGTTTCGATCCAGAACTTAGCAAAAATTATGGAGCCTATGACCATAACCGCGATATAGATTATAGCGTGGGCACCCACCTGCCAGTACTCATGACCGCGCATGTAGGTACCGTATTTGTCCGGATTCATCAGGGGGAGGAACCACTCCCCGAGGCCGTTCACTCTGGAAACGTAATAAGCACCTCCCATGGTGGCCTGGGTCGGATTTGCCGGGTCCGTGAACCCTCCTATCCACCACTGATGTCCTATCAGAGGAATCTTACTTGCGCTGGGATGGGACCAAAGCAGCAGAGAGAACATGTTCACGTTTGCAAGCACTGCTGCCATTAGGATTACAGGTATGTTGGATGCGTAGATCAGCCTTATGGGATATCGACCTCTTGCACCCCTAACCCTTCCGTGAGCTAGAGGCAATTCCACTCTCGTTGATTCAGCGTAAGCTACGACCAGAAATATGACGATAGTGCCCACTAGCGCTATGACCGGATTCGGGGGACCGAGCAAGATGGTTTCGAATCTTCCCCCACTGAGATCCTGAACATTGGAATTTCCCAGTAAATACAGGGTCTTTGGTATACAACCGCTTGGTGCCGGGCCAGCGCCTGCTATGTTGTACCTTTCTGAAGAAGCGGTGGACATCCAACTTATGGTGCCTGTGAATATCGCTTGCGATACGCCAGCGGCGATGAAAAGGCTGATGCCGCTTCCTATGCCCCATTTGGACACCACCTCGTCCATGAAGAATACAAGATAACTGCCAATGCATAGCTGGAGCACTATTATGGTCTTGGCCAAAAGATCGCCATAGCCTGGCGCCATGACATCCAATTTTCCCACAAACCCTGTAGAAGGCACTAGATAGCCATACACCTGAGGCACTGACTCCACGACGATCATCATTATTACCAGTAATTTCTGGCTGCCCTGATAGATGGCCTTATCCTCAGATTTTGTCAAATCCAGTTTGATGATCTTAGCGCCTACGAACAGCTGCATGATGATGGAAGCTGTTACAATAGGACCGATTCCAAGATGCATGAGCGATCCTGATGCCCCTGCCATGATGGCACGGTACTCTGAGAACAGGTCAAGCGTATCTTCCTGGCTCAAACCGTATATGAACACGTTCGTCATGATAAAATAGACGATCAGAATGAGCAGCGTCCACATCATTTTCGTACGGAAATGAACATGACCTTCTGGTTTCTTAATTGCAGGCAGTCTATCGGTTATGGGCTTCAAGCCATGGAGCCTACTCCCCTCGCCCCTATAGGAAAACAAGAAATACAACATGGCGAACATGGGCCCCGTGATTGCGGCGGTAATGAATATCACGATTGGATCGAAATTCGATGAAGAGGCCAGATAACCTACTATCGCTATCCAGATGATGAGAACAGGTAATGCTACGGCCCTGTTTCGTGCTTCCTCAGCCATTATCACTCAGCCTCTGGGTTATTTTTCCTCCACCTTTTTGGATAACAACAACTCCCCGCCGGCGTCCTCAACCTTAGATCTTGCACGTTCTGATGCCTTACTGACCGTGATCTTCAACGGTTTCTTCAACTTTCCAGAACCAAGAAGCTTGTCTACCCCTGCCGAATCCAAATCGACCTCGATTTTCTCTCCCACCCTCTTCGCGAGGCCTTTTTCGAGGAAGGTATCCAATTGCTCTTCCAGTTGGCCAATGTTAATGGTTGTGGGCTTTCTCTCAGATGGAATTCTCGGCCTTCTGAATCCGTACCTGCCAAAGTGAGTTGGATCGTATTTCACCATGCTCATAAATTTGTGCTTATGCAGACCGGCATTCCCCCTTCCGCCGCGCTTCCCCGCCCCTCTGCCCGCCTTCTTTCCTCTGCCATGCGTTCGACTGCCACGATGCTTTTCTGTTCTACCCATGTCATCACCTTAGATCATTCTATCGATGAGATCGTTAATATTCTCACTGCGATATCCAAGAGCGCCACCTGCTCTGTAACTCCTCTTAACTCCTTCGTACCCCTTTACAGGTGGATGAAATCTTATCACTGGCTTGATGTCTTTGAGGTCGTGGTATCTTGCCTCTCCTTTCACCACAGCCTTGGCAAAGGCTAAAACTGAACTGTATTTTGTATTTGCCTTGATGTAAGAGTCAGTAATTTTATTGTTACCCAGGAGTTTTCCTCTGCGGATGATCATCTTCGCCAAAGTTTCCGGCTTTATCTCCCCCCATGTAACGTAATCCTTTACCTTTTGGAGCATACCGGCATAACTCTTCGTTTCAGGCAATAAGACGCAGTGATTGACCTTATTCAACCTCAGCATCTTCAATGTGTCCTTAATGTTCCTCCGAACGTTCACGGAACTTCTGACCTTTATCACTGCATAGGTCATCGCTCTCACTCCTCTCCCTTGGGTTGATCCTTTCCTGGCTCGGTCTTTTTTAACCTTTCTTTTCCTTCCTTGATTTCCTCTTCCTTCTCTTGCTTTTTCTCAGCCTCTTCTTGCGTCGGCTTGGAAGTTTTATCCTTTATTTCCTCTCGTTCCTTTTCCCCTTCGGCTAAAACCACTTCTCCCTCCTTCTCCATTCCAGGAACGCAGCCGGATAGGATGTACATCTGCTCTTCCTGGACATTGGTGACCCTCATTTCGGCTGTCTTCTTCAACGCCTCGAAAGCCGCAGCTGCGTAATTGGGGGTGGTCTTTGTATGGCCTTTTGTGAATGCCCAGACGTCCTGTATGCCGGCGAGTCTTAACACGGGCTTTGTCACATCTCCAACAGCCAATGTAATCCCTCTCGGCGCAGGTTTGAAAGTCACACGTACAGAACCTTTTTTACCCATCACCTCGAAAGGCAAGGAATGTGGTTGACCACATCCGCATTCCCAAGAGCCACACCCTCGTCTCACTTCGATGATATTCAACTTGGCATTGTCTATGGACTTTCTTATGGTGGGCCCAACTTCCTTTCCCTTCGCCTTACCGAGCCCTACAAATCCATTGCCGTTGCCCACAACCGTAGTAACTGCGAAACTTACCCTTCTTCCAGAGTCCGTCATTCTTTGAACCATGTTGACATCCAATACCTCATCTTCCAAATCAGGCAACAGGATATCCACGATCTCAGGTTCTCTCAGTGGGAGCCTCGTTCTGAGGGCATCTTTCATGTTTGTGATCTCACCTTTTTCAACCAGGTGCCCAAGGCGGGTTTTCGGTATCCAGTGCATCATTTTTCCTCCTTCAATCTGGCTATTACCGATTCAAACTGATTCTTTAGATTCACGTCTATATGTTCTCCCATGATTCTCCCCTCAGGCGGCAGCACCTCCTCGCCATGGGGTATTTCTATCCCCGCATCGAGCAGCCCTTTCAAGGATGCAAAGATCTTCGCTCCTTTTGTCGGTGTGTGAAGTCCGATATCCAGCACCGCCCTCTCCACACCGGCGTTTATCGCCCTCTTGCCGGCAAGAAATCCGGTTAGATACGCTGCAGGTATATTGGAAGCTGCCCCCTTCCATCCATATTTTTCAAGTTCAGATGCTTCTGCAGATGCGAGTACCCTATCTCCTTTAGGAGCATAATCAATGAGTTGAATACGTAAGTTTCTGAGCGACTTTCTCACCACCGCCCTTGGTAGCCCCGATCTTAAGAGGTTTATTCTTCTCCTGTAATCGGTCTTACATTCTCTTCTCCGCCTTCTCGCCACCTTGTATCTTGGTCCATGCGCCATTGAAGATCACCTATTTCTCCTTCAAGAGGCCTTCAGTTCTCAGCTGCGTTTCAAGCCTCGCCTTGCTTCTGTACATTCCACCTTTGGCCCGCCTATAGAGCTTTCTGTAGGTTCGCCTGTCGATTATCCCCTGAGCTCTATATTCCCTCAGTTGGGTACGAACTGGGCGTATCGTGTTTATCCAGGCTTTCTTTTTGGGCGTTCTTGCCTTTTTCGCACCTTTCCTGCTGCCATGCCCCCTTCTTTTACCCTTTCTCTTCTGCTCAGATTTGTATCTGGCCCTACCACGGGATATACCGGCTTTTTGTTTGGCTTTTATGGCCTTGGAGTTGATCAGTGCGCGGACATCACTCCTGGTTATGGCCTCAGCAACATCCTCTATACGTGCGGGGTCTATCCAGACCCTGTTCTCTCCGCACCCGATTATCTCTGCCGCCAATCGTCTCTGGTTCCTCAGATCCATCTCAAAACCTCCTTGGATTGAGCACCCGAATGCCCTTCTCCTCCGCCTTCTCCTCTATCACTATCCTTTTTCTGGTTCCAACACTGTGTCCGACCCTAGCTGCCTGGCTCTTCGGATCGATTTTCTCGAGGTCCTTCACGTTGTAAACTAACACCTCCTTGAAACCGGATGAATGCAGGTTTCTGGTTCTCGCAGGAGAGCCATATCCTATGGACACCACTTTTTGTCTGAAACCCTTGTGCTTCCGCGTCTTGGAGTGCAATCCCCTGGGTTTTCTCCATGCCTTGCCAAGCCTCTTGTATCTATGCCATTCCTGGCGTTTGAAGTTCGGAGTCTTTTTCTTGATATTATTACGAATTTTCAGTGCTGATTTTAACTCATCACTCAGTTGCGGTTTGATCTTGACTTTATATCCCTCTTCCTCCTCCACGATCTCGATTTCCTCTTCCTCTGCTTCTTCTTCCTCCCCCTCTTCCTCTTCGACTTCCTCATCTTCTTTTTCGTCCTCCTCTTTCTCCTCCTCCTCAGTTACTTCCACCACCTTCTTTACCTTCTTCGCACCTTTTTTCTTTTCAGTAGGTTTTTCCACTACCTTCTTTTCTTCCTCCAAATCTCCCCCCTCTTCCTTGGTCTCCTCTTTTTTCTTTTCTGCCAACTTTTTGTGTCCTTCTTCCTCTTCCTTCTTCTTTACAACCATCTTCTTCGTTTTGAGCTTTTTGGGTGGGGGCCTCTTTGGTCTCACTTGCTTCTTCTCCACCTTTTCCTCCTTTTCTTCATCGGCAGAAGGTGATTGTTTTTCTTCCGTCTTCTTCTCAATTTCCTCCGCCATCTTCATTCACCCTCTTCCTTCAAGGTAGCTTTCTCAACCATGTATATGCCATCCTGAAACACCCTGGGATCGTAGTTACGTATCCTAGTTGCAAGTTCTATATTTGCACAGGATTGGCTTACATGCTCGAGGTTGATGCCCGTCAACGTGATGGTGTCTCCCTTGATGTCCACCTTCGTATCTCCAACGATCTTTGCCGTTCTTGGATGCGATTCTCCGAGGAAATTCTCGATAATGAATTCATCATCCTTCAACACCGTTTTGACAGGAAAATGTAAGTACACCACCTTCATAGTGTATTTGAACCCCTTGGTCACCCCTGTGATCATGTTCCTTATATGCGCAGTCCAGGTTCCGACAAGGGCGCTCTCCTTCTTTTTGGGCATAATGCTCTCCACCGATATCTCGCTCTTTGAGACCTTGATGGAGATCTTAGGATGTGAATAATTCCTCGTCAATTCGCCCTCAGGGCCTTCAACGGTGAGACTGGAGCCCTTGAGTTTTGCCTTAACGGTAGAGGGCATGGTTATCGTTCTTGTTACCTTTGGTGCCACGGGCATTTCACATTCCTCCGTTAATACACATATGCCAACAGTTTTCCACCCACACCTAATTTTTTTGCTTCGTTATGTGAAACAACGCCTTTTGTTGTGGTCAATATGAGCACGCCAAAGTTCTGAGCCGGCAGGTACCTGGATTCGAACTTCTCCACATCCCGTCTTTTGACAGCATATCTGGGTTTTATCACACCGCAGCTGTTGATATTCCCGCTGAGCTCAACCTTGAACACACCACCTTTTCCATCCTCCACGTACTCGAATTGCTTGATGTAATCGTTGTCCTGCATGACCTTCAGAATTCTTCCAATGAGCTTTGAGGAAGGTTTTAAAATGCAAACCCTTTTACCCACGATAGCAGCGTTCTTTATATTAGACATGGCATCATTCAACGGATCGTGTTGCAAATCCATCACCTCTACGAATACCTTTTAAATCCAAGCTCAGGGGCCATCTCCCTGAAGCACTGTCTGCATAGGTGCATATTGTATCGTCTGACTATGCCTCTTTTTCTTCCGCAGCGCCTACATCCTATCTTCCTTCCGTACAACTTTTTTGGCTTCATCAGTCCACCACTTCTATATTGAGCTTTGTTTTCACGAAATCTTTGGCCTCGTTGGGCTTTATCCTATGATATTTTGGAATTCTTCCTCTGGCGCGTTTTCTATTCTTTACTCTCAAACCGCCCCTGCCCAAAGTTGCGCATATGTCCATCCCGAAGATACCTATATCGGGGTCATATTTCATGTCCTTGAAATCGGTGTAATCAGCGACCCCGAACGAGAAGTTACCCTCGGGATCAAAGGAATAGCCCGCTATCTTGTTATTTTTCACCCAAAAAGCCTCTTTTAGGAACCGCAGCGCATCCTCGTCTCTCAGCGTCACCTTACAACCAATGGGTGAGCCCTTCCGTATTCCCAAGTCTTTGTTGGTTGTCCTTGACAGCGTTCTGACCGGTTTATGATGTGTGAGGAGCTCCAGCACCTTCTCGGCTCTGATGAGCTTTTCTCCCCCCTCCCCTACACCGATGTTGACCACAACCTTATCCACCCTCACATCGCGCATTCTATTCACCTAATCCCCCCTTCTGCCCCCTCATACGATGCTCACCTCTGGGACTGTGATCTCAGGGGATTTTTTTCCAACAACGAATACATGATCTTTGATGGTGGAGAATCCCTCTTTGAACTCGACTATATTCGGCTTTGGGCTCCTGATAATTTTGTAATCTTCAATGATCGCTATCTGTCCGGAATGCTTCCCGCCTATGATCATGGCCACATTCCCCTTTGCCAGGGGGTAGTAATCCAAGATTTTTTGGGATGGCAGCTCGATTTTCAGCACATCTCCGCCCTTGTACTTTCCCTTATCAACCAGGATATTCCTTCCGTCGTGGAGGTTCAATTGCGTCCTTCCCCTCTTTATAGTGGTGATGTTCTCGATCCTAGCCAGCTTCCATTTTGCCCTATCCTTTGAAATTCTGATCGGTCTGATTTTTCCTCTTGTGTCCAGCAGCGCTCTGAAGTTCTCCTTTGACTTTGGAATGCTCAGAACGTCCATGAAACCCACTGGTATTTTATAATCCGTCACTATTTTACCG
The DNA here is from genome assembly GCA_965371185.1 of uncultured Thermoplasmata archaeon. Lineage (GTDB taxonomy): Archaea > Thermoplasmatota > Thermoplasmata. The sequence goes on along the minus strand of CBDUXN010000032.1, from coordinate 7,239 downwards.
TCTATGAGGATGTTTCTACCGCCTATGATCCTTCTGCCCTCTCTTGCGGTATCGCAATATCCCAGCATGTCCCGCACTATCATGAGCAAAGGAACGCTCTTTTCCATGGGATGCGGGCCTGGTGAAGGCTTCACTGCCCACACATGCACCTTCTTTGGTATGGACCATACCCTTGGCGAGGCCAATCTTTTCATGTGTTTGCTCATCCATCATCACTCCTTTGACAATCCCTCGAATTTCCTCTTTCTTACTGGATCGGAGAGATCTAGTTTCGTTATCACCACATTGGATGGGTGTATCTTTACCGCTATCTGCGTCCCATCAGCCTTGGCGATAGTGGCTCCGTCCACCGTGATTCGCATGCTTCTCGTATCAACCGCTTCGACTTTACCCACATGCCCAGCAAATGAACCCCGAATGACCTTGACGGTATCACCTTTTCTTACAACCGCTGAGCGGGGATAGTAACGCTTTGCATCCTCGAGATATTTGGAACCAAGATGTGACGCGATCATCTTTCTTCTTCGATGTAATGGTGCCTCATGCACGTTCCTGCGTTGTGTTCTTGGTTTCTTGGATTTTGTCATCTTCTCACCTCGTTTACCTCAAACGATCATGGACGCAACAGCCGCAATCCTAGGCCATCTCTCCGCTGCTTCCCTTGCAACCGGTCCTTTAATATCAGAGCCTTTGGTCTCCCCAGTAGGTGTGGTGATCACCGCAGCATTATCCTCGAACTCCACCATCAAACCGTTTGGCCTTCTAAAGGGTCTTCTCTGCCTCACTATCACCGCGTTGAGAATCTGCCTTCTCATTTCCGGTGTGCCTTTCTTCACCGACACAACGATCAAGTCCCCGATGCCCGCGGCCGGCAGCCTCCTGTGCACACCGTGGTACTTCATTACGGCAATGATTTGCACGATCTTCGCGCCGGTGTTGTCAACGCATTTTATTCTAGCTCCAACAGGCAATCCTTTCATCTGTCTTCCTGGTAAACCTTTCATATCTCTCTCCCCGGCATCATTCAGCTCTCTGCTCTATCACTACAAAAGCCTTCGTCTTGCTCAAGGGTCGGCATTCCATTATTTTAACCTTGGCACCAACCCTTGCGTTTATGCAGGGTGGACTGTGTGCCACATATCTTCCGGTTCTCCATTCGAATCGCTCGTATTTTGGTATGAACCTTCGGTAATCCCTCTTCACCACCACGGTTCTTTGCATTTTATCTGACACCACCACACCCTCAATAATTTGCCCTCTAACCGATAGAGTGCCGTGAAAAGGACAGTATCTATCATCGCACTTTGCCTTCGGGGCCTTGACATCAACACCGATATCGCGATATCCCAGAGGCTTAACCTTTTCCTTGCTCTTCTTTCTAGGTGGTCTGGGTTTTTTAACCCTCTTTGTGGTCTTTTTCCCCGTCTTTTCGTTCTCAGCCATTGTGCAATCGCCCCCTTCTCGCCTTTTTTATCCTATCCTCAGGTCTGTATCTCAGCCTTGACGTGTCGATCTCTACCTGATCATCCCCGATCTTAAGGGCCAGAACCGTTCCTTTTTTGGGAAGGATCTTTTCCGCTCCCGAGGTTTCGAGCTTGAAAGTATTTTTCGTCTCGTCAACGATTCTGCCCTCAACTCCAACGAGGCCTTTGTCTGTGCAGTCAATTATGTGCGCATTTAGACCTATAAACTCGTGCTTGTGAATGTTTTCTTTTACTCTGCTCATCTCGTTTCCACCATGAATCCCATCTCTTTCAACACCTGCTTCACCTTCTTTTTGTGCTCTCCCTGCAGCTCGATCTTTCCGTCCTTAACGGTTCCCCCAGCTGCACATCTCGTCTTGAGCTTCCTAGCCAAATCATCCAGGTCTATGTCTCCGCTGTCAATGCCCTCTATCAGGGTTACGATCTTGCCATATCTGCGTTTCATGGAGAATATCTTGATATGCTGTTGTTCTCTGGCAATTTCTTCGCACATGCACAATTCTTCAGGCAATCCGCATACAGGACATATTCCGGCCATTATCTCCCTTCCTCCCTTATTATCGTAAGCATTCTGGCTATTGAAGTCCGAAGTGCTCTGATTTTGCCAGGATTGGGTGGTGCGCCTCCCATTGCAGCCACACCCCTTTCGTGCATCAGCTCGTTTCTCAGCTCCTTCAGCTTATCCTCTCTTTCATCTGCACTCATCTCTCTAATTTCCTTGCTTTTTACCAGGCTCATCCTTCTTCACTTCCTCTTTTTCTTCTTTATCGACTTCTTCCTTGCCCTCATCGGGGACATTCCCCTCAAGCTTATCCGCTCTGTCCTCTACCTCCTCCTCCAATCCCTCCGGTTTGGCTAATTCCTCTTCAGGTAATTTGAGTTTTGAAGTTTCCTTCTTCAGTTTTTTTTCTAACTTTTTCTTGTCGACCTTTGGCTTCTCATCCTTCTTCCCCACTTTTTCAGGTGCCTTCTCTTCCTCTACTCTTTCCTCCACCTTTTCCTCTTCCGCAGCCTCCTCCACAAACGTTATTTCGATCTCATCAGGTAGTTTTGCATTTGGATCCATTATCTGGACCTTTACCCCGATTACCCCCAATTTTCTTTTTGCAACGGCAAAGCCCTCATGCATCCACGTGAGAGCAGGCTCGCCGCAGAATTTTATATGCCCCTTCTTGAACTTCTCAACCCTATGTCTCTGACCTGTGAGCTTTCCTGATATGACCACCTGACAGCCTTTTGCACCGGCCTCCATGATCCTTCGAACGGTGGAATGGCCCGCCCTGCGGAAATGCCATCCCCTCTCCAGAGCCGAGGCCAATTTCTCAGCCATAATCTGAGCGTTCAGGTTGGGATTTTCTACCTCTTGGACCTCTATCTTGGGGTTGTCGAAATTGAAATCCTCATCCACCGCCCTCTCCAACTGCTTGATGGCACTACCTCTGCGCCCTATCACAAGCCCGGGTCGTTCAATAGTGAGTGTTACCCTGGTACCCATGGGTGTGCGCTGTATGTCCAAGCCTCCAAAACCTGCTCTTTTGGTCTCCTCCATCAGGTATTCTTTTAGAAGGTATCTTCTGATGTTCTCCATAACGAACTTGCGCTCTGAGGTCATTCTTCTACCACCTCTAACACAGCCTCAATGTTCACTCTTTCGTGGTTGAAAGGTGAGGATCTGCCGTGTGCTCTGGGCATATAGCCCTCAACCGTCATACCCTTGCTCGCCGATAAGTGTACGATTCTCATACTCTCAGAGTCCATACCCTTGTACTCCGCATTGTGTTGTGCATGTCTGATCACATCGAGAATCGCTTTGGCGGTTTTTTGCGGGTATCTCCCAGCACCGAATTTTTTTCCTTTTCTATGGCCAACCTTGCCGTTGTATCTATGATACCTAACCGGTTTCTCAAGAGAGATGATCTTTTCCAGTCGCTCAACCGCATCCTCCACCATCATGCCTCTGATATCCCTGCAAACTTCCACTGATGCTTTTGGAGAGATATTCAACTCTCGCCCAATGGCCTTGGCTGTAACCTCAGGGTCCGCCTCAGTGGAATAGCCAATTTTTTTCATGTTATCTTTCTCATCATGGATATTGGACCTCACTTCAGTGGCATGTACTTGGACGAGCGTGTAGCACCCACACCAGGTCCGGAGTGTTTCTCAAATTTTCTTGTGAGAGCGAACTCACCTAAGTAGTGTCCTATCATCTCAGGGATGATCTCAACGACCTTGTATTCCTTCCCGGTATGAACAGCCACCTTCTTTCCAACGAAGTCTGGCAGCACCACTATGTCTCTCCTATGGGTCCTGAGAATTTCCTTTTTGTTGCTCCTCAGCCGCTCGATGAATCTCTGTTGTTCACTGTTGAGCCCTCTTCGAAACGATCGTCTTGCCCTTGCAGGCAACAATGGCAGCAGTTCTTGAAGTGTCATGGATTGCAGCTCTTCCAGGGTATACCCCCTGTATGCAAATTCCCTCTTCCTTCTCGCCGCGATTTTACCGGCCCTTTTTCGTGCTTTCCTTCTTGCAGCTTTAGTCCCCTGGGTTTTCGCCATGTCCTTCACCTCTTACGTTTCCTCCTGCCTTTCCTGGAGGATAATCTGCCTACCTTCTTTCCTGGTGGTGCGTTCTTGGAGACCGTGCTGGGCCTACCCACATGCGGATGTCCCCCTCCACCATGTGGATGGTTAACTGCGTTCATTGAAACGCCTTTCACAATTGGAAACCGCTTCGGTTTGCTTCTTTGGCTATGAAATTTTTTACCTGCCTTCGCCATGGGTTTTTCTCTATGACCGCCGCCAGCCACCACTCCGATGCTCGCCCTGCATTTTGGGTCCAGGGTTTTGAACCGGCCAGAAGGTAATTGAATAACCGTCTTGGCCCCATGACTGACGACCAGGGCACTGGTTCCAGCGGCTCTAACCAGCTTGCCGCCATCTCCTGGTTTCAACTCTACATTGTATATGAGTGTACCTTCCGGGATCCGTACCAAGGGTAATATATTGCCAATCCTCAGCCTTGCATCTTCCCCCACCTCGATTTTCTGCTCTTCAGCTAGATCAACTGCCGCTATTATGAGCCCTGTTTCCTTGTTCTCGTATTCCACCTTGGCAACAGGTGCCGTCCGCCCTGGATCATGAAGTAAGGTTTTGACCTTCCCGACCCCGCCCTTTATCTTTGGATGCGAGGCTTTGCCTCGATTTCTATGACTTGGTGAGGAGTATATTCCTCCTCTGCCCTTTCTTTGCGCTCTTATTCGCTTTCCCATTTCGATCCCTTCATGTTAATTCATTAGAATATCCCGATCCTCATGCCAACATCCTCTGCGGAGTAATCCTCTGTGAGCTTTATCATAGCCCTCTTCCCGACCCTCGTGATTTTGGTATTAACACTTTCCACCTTAACCTCGAACAGCTCCTCGAATGCCCTCTTGATATCCTCCTTCGTCACGTCTCTCCTCACCACGAATTCCAATTTGTTCTCGCCCTCCATCTGGAACATCGTCTTCTCTGTGACATACGGATGAAACAGTATCTCATGGGGCATTCTTTTTGGCATTCTACCATCCCTCCAATCGCTTCAAGGCGCCTTCTGAGAAAACCGTTAGTCTGCCCGGCAATCCTCCTGGAGCCAGCAATTCCGTGCTCAATCGCTCAGGTGTCGTCACATCAACGCCCGGTAAGTTGCCGAATCCTCTGGATGCCTTTTCATTGTTCTTGACCACAAGCAGCAGGCTTTTTGGCTTGCGGTATTTCCGTCCCCGCATCTTGCCTTTTCCTGCCCTTATATGGATGCCGCTCTTCGCTCTTTCCAGGTCCTCTTTGACGCCCAGCTTCTCCAATGTTTTCACAGCTTCGCTGACGCTCTTGATCTTCTCGATAGAATTTTCAACAACGATGGGCAGGGTGAACGAATCATCGAATTTGTGACCGCGCTGAACTACCAGGGCCGAATCTTTCGTGGAGCTCAGTGCCGAGTTTCTCGCCTTCCTTCTTTCTTTCCTGTTGATCTTTTTGGACCAATCCTTTTCCACCTTCGGCGGATGCGCTCTTCTTCCCCCAACAACATTCGGGGATTCAGCGGCGGTGCGGCCCTGTGAGAGCCTCTGAACTCTGGACACACCTCTCCCCTTCCCCCATGTGGAAACAGCGTGCCTCATGCCAGAACCAGGATTTGGCCCGTAAGGCTGGCGTCTATTCGCTTGTGATGCGGTTACCGCGCTTCTTATTAGATCTATCCTGAGCTCTTCGAAGAACACCTTTGGAAGCGTTATCTTTCTTTTTGACTCACCATCCAAAGAATAGAGGTTCACCTTTTCTATCTTCTTCGGCTTAGCCTTCTTCTTCGGAGGCCTCGGCTTTTTTCTTTTGCTTGCGGTTTTCTTAGTTTTTTCCGCTTCCTTCTTAACCTTTTCAGCCATCATCTCATCCTTCTACTATGCACCCTGTTTTGATTCGGTGGAAATGTAGATGATCTTCGGTTTCTCAACCTTGGCGCCATGGAATCGAACAGGGTCTCGAAACCGGACCAGTCTTTTTGTTGGACCTGGCACAGAGCCGTGTATAACAAGATACTCGTTTCTCACAGCCCCATACCTTACGAAGCCGCCGTTGGGCGTGATCTCCTCGCCGTCCTCGCCTATCTTCAGAACGCGCTTGTTGTATTCGGTTCTTTGATGGTATCCCGTCTGCCCAGCTTGCGGGACGGTGGATCTAACATAGGAGGGATGCCAAGGCCCAAGCGTGCCTATCATCCTTCTATGCTTCCTGTTCTTACGGGGCAGGAGCTTGACACCCCACCGCTTTACATGACCTTGAAAACCCTTGCCTTTGGTTACAGACGCCACATCCAGCATCTCGCCCTCTTCAGTGAAATCGGTGATCTTGATCTCCTTTCCCAGTTTGCTTCTTGCATACCTCACCCTTTCCTCTATCGTGCCCCCACCTATTCTTACCTCCATGAGATCAGGTGTTTTTTTAGGCACTCCGCTGACCTTTTTAGGCTGTGTGTAGACCAACACCCTGACATCATCCACACCCTTTTTATCGATCTTTTTCCATGCCTCCTTTGGATCGTATTTCTTCGGTATTGGCAGCCTTCTCGCGAGTTCTTTTTCCACCTTTCCGGCCCATACCTCACCCTTGGTCTTTAGCCCGTAAGGTGTGTTCTCGTAGAGGCGAACCGCAGCCACCTTCATGGGCGGAACTTCTATCACCGTCACTGGCACTCTGACCTCCTGCTTCGAAGTCGTACTCGTAGGCCTGTAATCTATCATAAAGGCATGCGTCATGCCTGCTTTGTAACCTGCGAAGCCCTGAATTTTGGGCCCTCCTTCCCTATCGGGCCATGACCTGAATCTCGGCAACTCGCTGCTCGCCCTTTTCCTTGGTGAGTAGCCCATTGAGCCACGTTTCGGGTGATGTATATCTGACATGTTTTACCTCCAATATTTTGAAGATTTGAATTCGATTAGGGAGAGTAAGTGAACTCCTGAGTCCCCCAAATCGAACATGTTAGCGGTTTTAATTCAGCTTGGTTTTTGCCACTTCGAAGGAAGTGGTGCGACCGTGACGTTTCTCGCAGCCGAAAACATGACGAGCATGTGGTGCGGTGCTGGGAAATCTTTCCCAAGACGTCTGGTCGTTTCATTTTGATTTTAGAAGGAATGGAGTATACTACCCCCATCCATTCTTGAAGGTAACGCCCACATTGGGGTTTTGGTATTTAAAGGTTGTTTAAATGGCTGGTGGGAAAA
>CBDUXN010000031.1:0-26179 GCA_965371185.1 uncultured Thermoplasmata archaeon | reverse complement strand
TGGAACCATGACGAGGACTTTTCAGACACCGTAATTACCAACGAGCGAGGTGCCATGGTTGTGGTACAGCAGGGAGCTGCCGAGGGAAGCATTACGGGCAGCAGAAAACAATTATTAAAGTTGGATTTTCAAGCCCTTGGTAGTGGTATGGCGGTGAGAGGCATAAAGTTCACACGTATTGGGGATGGCAGTGACAGCGATGTGAGCGAGGTAGTGCTTACAGACGGGACCACCGTATTGGAGAGGGGAACATTGAGCAACGGAGAAGTGGATTTCCAATTCACTTACGACTTGGTGGTGATTGCCGAAGCCACCTTAACCCTCTATGGTGAGGTCGATCTCAGCACAAGTGCCCAGCCCGGGAACACCATAGGGCTCAGAATCATGCAACCTCATGACATAACACTAAATACTGGCACAACAACATTAAAAACCACTGTGCCGCTGGATGACGAATACGATTTGAGCTACATCGGCAACGCCCCTGTGGATGTTGAGATAGACGGTGCCTTCGGTGACTGGGAAGATGAGAATATTAGCGTTGATGCTGGTAACGATGTTGCAAACGAAAACTTGGACATAACTCAATACGCTGTCTCAAACACCACCAATATGGTTTCATTCTACCTGAAAGTTGACGGGCAAATGGGCTGGGGTGATTCTGTTCCGTACTGGAATGATGTCAGCGTGCCTGAGCCCTCTGAACCTGCGGAACCATCGGGCCCCCCCGGTGAACCTGGACCTGTGCTGGTTAGGGTGGGGGAGGACGTTGCGTACATCTACATTGACAGCGATAATCTGACAACAACCGGTTATTTAATTGGCGGTATTGGTGCGGATCATTTGATCGAAATAATGGGCAAGAACGGAGATATAATATCCAAAAGATACATGAGTTTCAATGGTCCTTCCCAGCTATCATTTAGGTGGAGCGAAGAGGGCAGTGTTGCAGCAGAAACAGACACCTCACGGTTGGAAACGCAAATAACCAAGACCGAGTTGAACATAACAGGGCATTTTGGGGTGTACTTCCAGACCACTGATTGGGATGGTGAGGAGGAGGATTATTCGGACGACCGGGTTACAAGACATCCTAGGCAAGCTGTAGGTTCAGATATGACTCAGCCGGCATCATTACCAAGACGGACCCGCACTTGGCCGACCAATTGGATATCAGTTGCAACTGATGTTAATGATGATTTTTCGGCTGGTGATGAGTCAAATGATATATTGGAACTATATTATTACGAAGATAACGAATATTATTATTTTCGTATTAGAGTGGACATAAGTTCAGCTCCAAATTTGGAGGATAATGCCTGGGGTATTTACATAGATGATGGTGCTGATTGTAATAATGACTCTTTGATTCAAGAGAATTGGACCAACGAGGTTGGTTATTGGAGTTGGGGGAGTGTGGATTGGGACTGGTCACAAAAAGAGACTGCATCGGACATAGTACGAACAACGACTATGGTTGAGGATGCATCAACCTATGGAGTTATTGACATAAAGGTAAGCAAGACATTATTATCGACTTTAGACGATAATGATATGATATCAGCTTTTGCTCACGATACTAATAATTTCTCACGGGAGAGTGACACCACCCGAAATCCTCCGGCGGATGGTGCTCCAAATGAAGATGTTACAATTAAAACTACTATCCCCGAATTTCACGATATACTCATTCCAACCGCCATATTCGTGACGTTTTTCATTGCAGTACGACATAAAGTAAAGAGAAAAAAGAGTAAGAAGTAGCTCTCTTTATTGCATCGACATGCGAAGTATAACGACTGAGAATTCGAAAACTGTCAGAATCCACAAAGAGAAGAGGGCATATCGTCAACAAAATCAAAAATCGATTCTAAACAAGAAAAATATAAATATACTCAGAATATATCTTCTAACTGATTCTGATAGGTTTCTCTAGGTTTATAAGGATATTAATATCATATCATATCTATGGGATGGTTGAATGGGAATTTACTTATTTAAGAGAAGGTCAGATAAGATTCCGGAAAAACACGTAAAACGAAAGGTTCTGCTCCTGGGCGATGAGGCCGTAGGTAAAACCAGCCTGATAAGAAAGTTCGTGATGGACAAATTCGATGACAAGTACATAGCAACTATTGGCACCAAGGTAACTAAGAAAGAGCTCGAATTTAAGAACAAGGACGAGATGATTTACCTAACTCTAATGATATGGGATGTGCTGGGCCAGAGGGGATATACGAGCGTTCAATCCGCGAGCTTCAAAGGGGCTGATGCCGTCATCCTTGTTTGCGATTTCACGAGAGAAGATACTTTGAAGAGTCTAGAGGATTACTGGTTGCCAAATATCAGCAAGAGACTGAAAAAGCTCAGAACCGTGTTCGTGGCAAATAAATCCGACCTCAAAGATGAGGCGCAGTTTTCTCTGGATGAACTGCAAAAGCTTGCCTCGGTATATGACACAACCTCCTTCTCCAGCAGCGCGAAGACAGGTGAGAACGTGGAGGAGTTTTTCTCCACTTTGGGCAAGATGCTGGTCGAGTTCGAGAAAGAAGACGAGATAAAAGAATCTGTTCCCGTGGAGGAGTTACCCGAAGAGATGGACATCGTGGAAGTAACGGATTGGATGATCAACGATTTCTGCAACACGTTTGGAGACATGGAAAGTGCGATGCCGATCATCAGACAGCAGTTCACAAAGGCAGGGGTTGACATCAGAAATCCAACGAAAAAGGGCTTGCTGAAGGTTATAGACAAACTCGCTGAGATCGAGCGGGGATTTAAAGACGAGAGCACAATAAGAGAAAAAAGAACCCAACGCCGCCTTGTGGTGCAGAGAGTGAAGATCTAAGGGTTACACCTAAATACCTAAAATTTCATCCTGTAAATAGATATCGGAGGCTTTCATTTGCCTTTAGACGAATATCTCAGTCAGATCGATGTCAACAGCATCCCAGCTTATGTCTGGTATATCCTTTTGATAGTGGGCTTACTTCTGTGCTTTTTTGGAGAGTTCATCTGGGAGTTCATGGTTGGGATGATCGGCGCCTTAATCGGCTCTATGATAGGTTTTGCATTGGGCTATGCAATGGGGGGCTACATATGCGCCTTCGGGCTGATGATCGTGTGTGCCATGATAGGCAGCATGCTTTTCAGATTCATAGCCAAGGTTGCCGTGGCGCTTCTTATAGGTTTGCTAGCCTTCGGAGGGGTTGCATATATTGCTTGGGTATCTGGGGCAACACCAGCGGCGAGCATCACAATCGGCCTAGTAGTGGGCATCATCATATTCATAATTGCCGTCATCTTCGTCGAGGAGATCATTGGTGTCTTCCTCGCGGCGATAGGCGGATTCTTGATCGGTGTTGCGGTTTACTTCCTTGCTGGCGGCAAGGACAGCGAACTTGCCCTATCCTACGCAGGTTTGGCTGGCGGAGGTCTGTTCGTATTGGGCGCGTTTTTCCAAGTTATGGTGCAGAGGCAAAGAAAGAGACCTAGGCGAAGGGCACCGGCAAGGAAGGAACCTGAAAAAAGAGAACCAGTAAAAGAAAAACCCTCCGAAGAAACCAGTTTTGAGGAAAAACCACCATCTGCTCAGGAACCTGAAACCCCAATCTAGTTTTTTTCCCTCCGTACAGAAGTTTTTTTATCAATCGTGGTATAGAGCTTCCTGTCCGCAGCCCACAAATCATGTAAACTTCAATTTCCCTGAACCTATGGAAAAATATTTTAGCCCCCCAGCCAATATATTCCTAATATAAGATTTATTACACGATTGGACCTAGGGGGTATAAAGGGAGAATAAAAAATGAGAACGTCGAGAAATTATCGTTGTTTGGGAATGGCAACCCTAGTCTTCACAATATTGATAGTCTCAACTCTCCCCCTTCCCCTGAACATCGTGCAACCAGCCCAGGCTGGAAAATTCGGTGATATCGTGCCTACAAGCGAGGAGCTGGAGCTGTTGGCAAAGATAAACGAGAATAGGACAGGTAATGGGGCAGGAGTTTTGAAACTCAATTCCTCGCTTGTTTGGGTGGCACGAGCCCACAGCCAGGACATGATCGATTTTGACTGGAATACCCACCCTTCGCCTCCAGGTAGCCAATTCGGGGAAGGCACCATGCCCAAAGAGAGGGCCAATGATCATGCTGGTTACACAAACACGTATATCGGTGAGATCATTTACACTAATACTGCGGGTATCAATGTAGAAGGGGCCATGTCCGCATGGATGGCAAGCCAAGACCATAAAGACATTATCCTCGACCCAGCTTTCCATGAGGTTGGGATAGGTCTTCTCGAAGGTGAGTGGAGCGGATGGCCAAGTTGTGGCCTTCACACAGTCGTGTTTGGCGGTGGCTCGGTTTCGGTTGACCTGACCGTGAGTTCTGGCGATATCACCTTTGATCCCTCATCCCCCAATGAAGGCCAGTTGGTGGATATCTCAGCAGTCATCCATAACAACGGTGCTACTGACGCATACCCTGTGGTTGTGGAATTCTATGACGGAGACCCGGATTCGGGGGGTATACAGATCGGGCTCGAGCAGCAGGTTCCCCATATTCTCGTTCAAGGCGAATCCGCCACAGTCAATGTGACATGGGACACCACAGGGGAAGGGGACAACCACGATATCTATGTGGTCGTGGATGGAAACAACATCATTTCTGAGACAAACGAGGCGAACAACAAGGCCTTTAGGACATTGGTTGTGAATGGTCCTTTTCCTCCAATACATCTAGAAGAAGGCTGGAACCTCGTTTCCTTCCCACATATCGTTTCCAATACCAACCTTGAAGATGTGCTCACATCTATCAATACCGAGTACGATACCGTATGGTCCTTCAACTCCTCCGATATCATGGATTCTTGGAAGCATTATCACACTTCAAAACCTTCGAATATGAACGACCTGAGCGATTTGGACAATAAGATAGGATTTTGGATACATGTTACAGATGCGGATGGAGCTGAGTTAGTAGTCGATGGAGATTTGCCTACTTCGCCTCAATCCATTTCTCTTAAGGCGGGTTGGAATCTTGTAGGTTATCCCTCAACCTCCAGTAGATTGAGAAATGAATCATTAAACAATCTCGATTTTGGAACACATATCTCAGTTATACGATATTATGACACCACAACAGATACCCTCAAAGATGTGGGGATAAACGACTACATGGGGCCAGGAAAAGGGTATTGGATGCTCGCCACTCAGGATTGTACCTGGATCGTGAATAATTGAGTCTTGGGGGTGGCAATTTCTTTTCGATGATATTCGCACGAAATGTTGAAAATGTACGATAGTTGGCCCAGGATCATAATCAATCATTAAAATATGACTTGATTATGGGGTTTTCATTCCTTATCTTGGAGTATATTCTTTATAACTTTTTCAGTGATATTTTTGAAGGCAGTCTCGACGCTTTCCCCGGTTTTTGCGCTTGAAAGGTAGGCCTCCGTATTCTTATATCTCGTTGAAAAGGTTTTTATGTCTTTTAGATGTATTTCCTGCCAATCTTCCAGATCACTTTTATTACCAAGGAATACAACTGGAATTTCCTCGGTTACAGCCCGAACAGCATCCATCCAGTTGTTCAGCTCCGCCAATGTGTTTCTCCTCGTTAAATCGCATACTCCGATCAGTCCTTGAGCTCCAAAAAAGTAAGAATCCTGCAAAAGCTGTCGGAAACCTTGCTGACCCATGATGTCCCATAACATCAGGCGAACCTCTACATTCCCATTATTGTTGGGATGCCTGATCGTGATTTCCTTCTTTGTCACCTTCGTTCCGATGGTACTTATATATTTATCGTCAAACTGATCGAACACATATCTTTTGATAAGACTCGTCTTTCCCACATGCCCATCCCCTATTAGACACAGCTTCAATTTGATTGGTTTTTCTTCTGGCATGGTAACTCCCCTGCTCTTTATTATACCGATTAAACTATTGCAGGTAAGAACACACTCTTTTCTTAAAAAGTTAGCCTCATAAATCTCAAAATTGATATTTTCAGTTCCAATAAACACGCTTTACCCGAACTATCGCACTTGTCCTCCCACATTTCGTTTGTTATGTCCTACCTCCTACCCTTCATTTATAATGACTGATAAAGGATGTGGCAACGCTTTATTCACCTTAAAGTGGGAGCAAGCCTTTATATATATATATATCCATACAAGTAAACACTGAATAAAATTAAACCTAGAGCGCCAAGGAGGGGCGCCATGACACCCCGGTAGGGGGGAGATATTTGCGTGACGTCTCCAAATACCCAAAGCCTTCAGGAGGGAGGTAAGAAACATGAGCAAAGTAAAATACGTGGCACTTTTGGCAGTCGCAGTGTTGTTCATCTCGGTAATGTCGGTAACCAGTATTAACATTGGCGGGAAAATGCATCCCCCGGACGGAGTAACACACCAAATTTTACAAACGGTTAATCCACCAAATATAGATGGCACCGTGGATGTTCCAGGCACTTGGCCAACAGAATCCCTTGTTGGTTACATGTGGGTAACTGGTCAACCATCAAGCACACAAGTGGCAGAGGTCTATGCCCTTTTGGATTGGTTGGAGAATCCAAATAATCCCTATGTCGAACCCGCGAGTTACGCTGCCGATGATTGGACAGGCTTCTACCTGTATATCGCTATAAAGGCATTGCCTGGCTACACAATCGAGGCCAGCAACGAGGTGTTGATCGACTGGGATCAGGACGGTAAAGTGGACTTTTCTGACCACAATGGAAACAGCCAAGCTGCAGGACAAGGCGGTTATTATATGACCCAGTTTGCCCACACAGCCTCAGGCACAGAATGGGCTGTTCCGTACATGGATGAGTACCTCGGCATGTGTGAGTCGCCTTTCGACATCTATGTGCATTGTGATGTATCTGGTGGAGATGAAAATTACGACTGGGAGACCGCGACATTCCCAGACAGACCGCCAGGACGCAAGCTGTCCACTACGTTCTGTCCGTGGGAGTTCATCGGACCGGAACCACCAGAGCCTGGCGAAGGATACCTCAGAACCATCGGTTTCTGGAAGCACCAGTTCAACGTGGCTCTAGGCAACCACAAGGGCTACCAGCATGTCCCAACCAATGATCTGCTGTACTATCTGTCCGAGATATCTTCCCAGAGCAGCATTCCTGAGCTGCAGGATATGGACATGGATATGACAGCCGCTCTCGCGTTACTCGAACTGAGAGGACCACACGAAATGTACGACAGGGCTGTGCAGCAGCTGCTTGGAGTATGGCTGAACTACGTCTCAGGGACCACCCATGCGGACTTGGACGGCGATGGCGTAGCTGAAACGAGCCTGTGGGATGTCATTCAAGAGACCGAGGCGGCACTGCTTGACGGCGACCCTGACAACGATGAGTACTACAAGGATCTCTGCGACGAGGTAAACAACTCAGGCGACGAATAATGCCAAAAATCCCTCTTTTTTTTTATTTTTGATTGTGGGTAGTGAGAACTATAATCGGTTTTAATGGAATATGGTATTGTCAATAATCAAAATCTATTTAGAGGTAAAGCACAATAACTCTGGCGGTGAGCACCTTGGGGAGGTATTTCAAATTCAAGAGAACATTTGTTACGATAATCATCTTACTTATATTTTTAAGCAACTTTATTGGAATGCTTAGTTTATTATCGGAGGATACGAGCGCTGCCACTAACATAGAGGCTCGGCATATATCCTCAGACACCACCTGGAACCAAACAGGCAGCCCGTATCTGATTAACGGTGATGTTGTTGTAGATTATGGATCAACGCTTACAATTGAACCTGGTGTAGAGGTCAAGTTCAAGGGTGCTTTCAGTTTATATATCGAGGGGAATCTTACGGCCGTTGGCAGTGAAGCCGATCATATCACGTTCACAACCGACAAGAAAGGGGGACAGCGCAAGGAAGGTGATTGGGAATCAATCAGGATAAACTCCTCAGGCCATTTGAGGATGAACTACTGCGATGTTTCCTACGGAAGTTATGCGATCTATATCTATAACTCCAACGATAATATCATTGAAAATTCTTCAGTATCGTACAGCAAAAGACATGGGATATATGTCAGATATTCATCGAACACCCAGATAAAGAACTCGGATATCGGCCCGAACAACTGGAACGGGATATACTTCACGAGCTCTTCCAATGCTTATGTCATCAACTGTACAATTCATTCAAATTACTTAGAGGGCATTTCTATATACGATTCATCCGAAATAAATATTTTAGATTCTGAGTCGTACTTAAACGAGGTCAACGGTATTCATCTCTTCCAGACATCGAACGTTACTATATCAAATACAAAGGTTTACCAGAACTCGAATATGGGTTTCGCCCTTAAATTGGCAGAAAACTTCTCGATAGAAAACTGCGAGATTCATTCAAATACCGAGGATGGGATATATCTACCGGATAGCCATAGTGGATCCATCGAAAACTGTACCATCTATGATCATGAAAACGGTGTATATCTTTTCAATTCTTCGGCAATAAAAATAAAAACCTCTGAGATCTACAACAATAAGTGGACCGGCATCACATTTTTGGACTCCTCTAATAATGTCATCGAAAACTGCGAGATATATTCCAGTGGGGATTGGGGAGTATATCTATCATGGGATCCCTTGTTTAGGTTAGGGTCATCCTATAACACAATAAAAAATACCAATGCCTCAGATAATACGTACGGCATCACCATGAGATTTTCCAAGAACAACACAGTTGAAGGGGGTAACTTTTTCCAAAATACCCACGGCATCATAGCCCAGGAGTGCGATAATCTCATTTTGAAGGGCAACAATATATCCAATAATGATTACTATGGCATTTCGCTAACAAGCTCCAATAATGGTGAAATCACCAACAACGAGCTGTTCATGAACTACTACGGTATCTTTTTACTTGGCCCCTCCAGCTATAACCTTATACATCACAATACCATAAAAAATCACACTTACTATGCCCACGGTTGGAGCCATGATAATCAATGGGACGACGGCTCGGAAGGCAATTACTGGGGAGATTACGACGGCGTTGACCTCGATGCAAACGGTATTGGTGACACGCCTTATCCCATTCAACCGCAAGGTGAGGACAGGTATCCCTTGGTTGATTTCAACAATACGAGATTCAAGATTTTGAGCTCTATTCCCCCCAATGAGTCCACGCTTTTATCTGTAAATACCGATATTAAACTCTTCCTTTCAGAGAGCGCCATCAATGAGACCTTTGAAGGTAACATCACGATAACACCTTCCACAACGATCCTGAATTACACTTGGGAGGACTCTTTTAAGAACCTTACTTTGGAACTACCACAGCTCTCCTATGGCGAGTTTTATACTGTAACCGTCTACACAAATGCCACAGGCATAACAGGCAGGAGCCTTCAATATCCGTACATCCTAATCTTCTACACAGAGAATCCATCAGATACCACACCGCCGCAAATTACAGAGGTATTCCCCATAGGTAATGAAGTCCTTGTCAACATCACATCCATAAACATAACATTCAACGAGACGATGATCAGAAGCTCCACAGAGCCCGCATTCTCTATCGAGCCTTGGGTGGAGGGTTATTTCAGCTGGGAAAACAATACGCTTCGCTTCCATCCCACCTACGAATTGTGGGAGATGACGGACTATACGGTAACCGTAAACGGCAGCATGGCGAAGGACGCCGTAGATTATACGCTGGACGGTAACGCAAATGGCGCAGCGGAAGGCTCCCCAACAGATGACTATGTATGGCAGTTCAGGACTAAGCGATATGATTTCACACCACCTATGATCAAAAACGTGGAACCAACAGGTAACATGGTGGATGCAGGCTCGCCAATCAAGATTTACTTCGATGAGCTCATGAATAAAACCACTGTTGAGAATGCGTTCAGCTATACGAACGGCACCGTTACTTGGACGTCTGCCAACGGAACCTGGGGGAGGAGCGCCTACATCATGAGTTTCATTCCCTCCGAGCCTTTTAATCACCTCCAAACATACACCGTGACCATAAAAGCTACGGCCGAAGATCTGCACACCAACCCCCTAGACGGCAATACAAACGGAACGGCGGAGGGCTCGCCAATAGACGACTACACCTGGAACTTCAGGACAACCTACGACCCAGCTATAGGACTACCGACGATAAATGATGTTTCCCCCACTGGAACGGATATCGATATCGGTACCGAGATAGCCATAACTTTCAGCCAGACTATGAATCAGAATTCCGTTGAGGGTGCATTTACGATCACTGACGGGGTAAATACATGGGGCAAGGACAACGGCACCTTCGTATGGGAGGAGAACAGGAGTACATTCATTCCGGCCTTTTCTCTGGGTTATAATGCCATTTACACGGTCAGGATAAACATCACCGCACAGAACTTCGTGGGTTATCAGTTGGACGGCAACGGCAATGCCATACCAGAAGATCACACAATCGACGCCTACACTTGGGATTTTACCACAGAGGCGCCTGCAGAGCTCATAATTTCGCATATCAGCGTTGATGGCGAGGACGCTGGGGATTCATCCAAGATATGGTATGCTGATGCCGGTGAGATCATACTCATAGGAGTGAATGTCAAGAACATAGGTTACTTCTCCACAGGCATGAGTTTCAATGTAAGCCTTCACAATCTGAGCGGTGCAGGTGAACCAATGAACTTGACCTTCTCGCCCCTCGACCCAAATCAGGATTCAGGTATTCAAATCTTCTCATGGCCTGCACCAACATCGCTCGGAGATCATTTTGTGGAGATAATCGTGGATTGGGGTGATGAGGTCAAAGAGATTAACGAGAACAACAACACATTTACGCTTCACTTCGCTGTGGGGCCTGATTACGCACCAGTAAATGTTAAACTCAATGGTATGGATGCCTCAGATCCGAGCATAATTTGGTATGTGGATTTGGGTTCGCCTGTGGAAATTGGGGTGGAGGCAAAGAACTTAGGTTTCTCAGGTGTTTCCTCAGGCATAACTTACAGCATCGCCTTCTGGAATTCCACAAGTTCCGGAGCCCTCATCGGCCCTTCATCATTCTACCTTGTAACTGGTTTGCCTGGCTTGGGCCCCGGAGAATCATCGGGTTATCAATCAGGTTATTGGTATGTCCAGAATGAGGTGAAACATCTCTACATCAGCATAATAATCGATTATGACGATACGACAACAGAGATAGATGAAGGCAACAACATTTTTACACTACATCTTGCCTTCTTTACTGATTACGCTGTGGCAAATGTTCTGGTGGATGGGAATGATGCTAACGATCCCAAACTATCATGGGAGGCAACCGCTGGAGAGCCAGTTGCTATAGGTGTGAACACAACCAACCTTGGTCTGTCAGGTGTTTCCGACACCGTTCAATACAACATATCCTTCTACAATTCCACTCGAAGAGGCGAACCTCTTGAAGGGGCATTTTCCACCATCACCCTTCCGGGGCTGCTTTCAGGTGAGTACTCAGGGGAGGTGATAGGACAATGGCTGCCACCGAATGAGGCAGGGGATCATTATGTTGCTATCATCGTAGATTCAGACGATACGCTCTCCGAGAAGAACGAGGAAAATAATGTGTTCGTGCTGCATTTCATAATTGGACCCGATATTATGCCCTCGAACATCGTGGTGGACGGTGAGGAAATAGCTAGCTCACCATCTTTACCGATCTATGCGGGTCCTGGAGAAATCTTAACCATAGAGGTGAATGCCTCCAATCTCGGTTTCTCTGGAACCGGGAAGGACTTTTATCTTGCACTTTATAACGGCTCAAGAGACGGGAAGATGCTGGAACAGCCTTATTTCAACATATCTATTCCAGCTTTGGATTCCTTTGGCGATCCTGGTTACTACAACGATACGATTTCAACCTATTGGCAGGCTTCTCTTGATGAGGGTCTACATTATGTTATTGTTTACATGGACATATCGCAGCTCTGCGACGAAAGTGATGAGAGTAACAATTACTGGGTTCTCACATTCACGGTTTCTCCTGATCTCGTTCCAAACAACATTACAGTTGATGGTGCACCAATATCCTCCTATGTCAATGAAACCGTGATAATCTTACCTGGACAGAGCATAATTATCGGGGCAAGATCCTCCAATATCGGCGACACCAGCACGGGGGTACTGCAATTAAGCATGGCCTTTTATAACTCAACCGCCCTTGGCGTGAACCTCGAGCCGCAATTCGCTTACTGGACTTCCCTAGGTCCCTTGGAGAAGAATGGTTTCACCACCGATCTCTATGCCCTGTGGCGAGCCCCATATCCAAGTGGACCCACGGATTACTACATCAACATATCAGTTGATAGTGACTTTGACGTATCAGAAAAGTACGAAGGCAACAATTACTACATTCTCCACATCAAGGTAAATGCCCCTGATCTCACACCTGACAGAATCATTATCGAAGGTACTGGAGGAGGGATATATCACTTATACGAGGACCCCTCCGCATTGGGCTTCGTTTCAGAGGAAATTTCGTTGCCCTTGGGTATGAACATCACCATAACCTTCGATGTGATAAACATAGGCGGGATTAGCCAAACGTTTGGTACGAACGTTACCTTCTACAATACCAGCACCCTTTTCGGGCCGCAAAACGCCACACCTTTCTATGAAACACTATCCTCTTGGATTCTGTTAAATGGCTCATCATCTCCTGCGTCGGATCAAACCTCAGAGGTTGGGCAGACCGTTATTGCCCAATGGGTGAATCCAAATGCATATGGATTATGGTACATAAACATAACAATAGATTTTGGGAACAACACCATAGAATTCAACGAATACAACAACACATTTACCATTATATTAAATATCACAGAGTTTCCCATTACCACACTCAAGGCCTCAGACCCATCATATTCAGGTCTTGCTTTATATGTAAATTCTACAACAGAACTCAATTTCACTGCTGTGGGTGAGAACCCGCCATTTTACACGTGGTATAGAATAATAAACCTCGTATCGGGGATCCCTGTAAAGAATTGGAAAAACTATACAGAAGAAGGAACAAACTTCACCATGAACTGGGGTATAGGCACGTTCAAAATAGAATACAACGGCACGGATGCCTTAGGAAAAGAGGAGTTCGTTAGGTCAAGGATTGTGATCGTGGAAGAAACACCCCCAATAACGAATTTATCAGTTGGAGATCCGCGATATCGTGCCTTGCCCTCAGATGCCTTCAACATCACCTCTGGAACGCCCATCACACTTTCAGCAATGGATCTGCCTTTGGGAGAAAGCGTTGCCGGTTTCGGCATCCAAAACGCTTCTGGAGTTAAGACAATCAATTATAGAATCCAGAATGTGAGCACTGGCGGCTACGTGACAGGATGGGTATTAGCACCAGAGGGCATCCCATTCTATTTGAGCCCTGCCTGGGGTGATGGTCGTTATATTATATGGTACTACAGCACAGACAATCTTGGCACAACAGAACTGCTGAACAGCACTCTTGTTTACTTGGATGATTCTGGACCAAGAACAACGATTACCGTGGGCCAACCGAATTGGAAAGCAAGTCCAATGGATCGCGTCAACGTTACATCAAGCACACCATTCTATATTCAAACGTTGGAATTAGAGGGCAGCCAGACTGATACATCAAGCTTGGCTTTCAGAATAAACTGCCCAGATCAGGGTATATCGTCTGGTTGGATGTTTGGGAGCGTATTTAACATTGGAGGTGCGTTCTATCTAGGCGATGGAAATTACACCATCGAGTATAGAAGCAAAGACAATCTCGGAAATGTGAAAGATGCATGCGTTCTTCTCGTATATGTGGATGATTCCGCACCCTCGATATCCCTGAACCTGGGAGAGCCGAAATACAGGGAATTCACAACTGGTCCATATTATATAACAGGCCTAACACAGATCAACGTTACCAGCGAAGATGGTTTCGGTTGTGGCGTGAATTTCACTCGATATCGCATTTACAATACAACATGGAACTCAGGATGGATTACATTTACCGGTGAGTTCACGCTTGATTCCGCACTGCCGTCAACATCGAGTGATGGAATATACACGATTGAATACAATTCTGCAGATTACCTGGGTAACGACGAAACGAGCACCATCGACATCTATTTGGACACTGAATTACCCTCTACGACGATCATAATTGAGGATCCCAAGTTCAAAGACCCGTTAAGTTCAATCTATAACATTACTGGAGCCACGCCAATTGATCTCAGCACCACAGATGGCGAAGGGAGCGGTGTAGTCACCATTTACTATCAGATTTATAATGATTCTGGCTTAGTTTTGGATTGGACCGAATATCCCTCTGGAACAGAGTACATTACACTATCGGGCTTTGGCGATGGCAACTATACGATAATCTTCAATGCCACAGATAATTTAGGCAATACGGAGCTGTCAAACGCGTATCATTTCTACCTCGATAACTCAGAACCACAGGGTTATTTGACGATCCTCGGGGCTGCGTACAGAGAAAGCTCCAGCGATCCATGGAATGTCCTGAGCTCCACTGAGTTCATCAAATATGCTGATGACGGAACCGGTAGCGGCGTCAATGCAATATGGCATCGAATATATGGCAACGATACAGGCTTCTATTATACAGGTTGGCTCTCCACAGGCCCCTTCACCCTGGCCCTGCCTGATGGAAATTATACCATCGAGTTCTATGCCGTTGACAACCTTTCCAATGCGGGATTTGTGAACTATTTATATCTTTATTTAGACAATCAAGCTCCAGAATCCTTCGTAACCATAGGCGAGCCAAAGTACCGTCTCAGGAATAAAGACAATTGGTGGGTGGCGGGAGATACGGATTTCATACTACAGGGTGATGATGGCTTCGGTAGCCGTGTGGAAGGCGTTTACTACTCGATTTGGAACGACACAAATGCCATGGTGATATCCTCAAATAAATACACTGAAGCGTTCAATCTCTCAGACCTTGGCGGAGACGGATATTACACGATCAGGTTCTGGGCAGTGGATAATCTCGGAAACTACGAGAATTGGGATGAGATAAGGGTAATACTGGATACGACCTTACCTTCCATAACCTTTACGATACCAACAGGTTCTGGTAACTCCGTAAATACATACCTAAGGGTGGTTTTCACCGAAGAGGTAGACCACGATCTATTCAAATACGCGTTCAGTTACACTGATGGCAGCGGCATTTGGGATTATAATCACGGTTTTATCAATTGGAACGGCGAAAAGATGACGTTCTATCCGTATGAAAATTTATCATATGGTACACTTTATACAGTTACGATAAATACCACTGCAGGTGACCTCGTAGGCAATAGATTGGACGGAGACGGGGACGGAGTTCACGAAGGAGAAGGCGATACATTCACATGGTACTTTTCGACGATTGCAGAGCCGGATCATGATCCGCCATATGTCGTAAACGTATTTCCATATATCAACGCTCATTATATTGAAATCGATGCAACGATAACCATAGAATTCAGCGAGATAATGAATGAAATAAGCGTTGAAGAGGCTTTCAGTTACACCGATCCTGAGAGGATCTTCAGCTCAAACGATGGCATTTTCACATGGGTTGGAAACATAACCACATTCACGCCATTGGCCCCCTTCGGCTATAACACCGAATACACGGTTACGATATCAAATCTGGCCAGTGATATTTCAGGAAACGCCATGTCAACTGAGTTTACATGGAAGTTCACAACAGAGAGCGATAGCACACCTCCGAACATTATTGAACATTCACCTTCAGGGGAGGATGTTGCTGTCAATGCCATAATTACCTTAACATTCGATGAACCCATGAATAAGACGTCAGCAGAAAATGCGTTCCTCATCATACCATTCGTGAATGGCACTTTCAGCTGGATGGAGAACAAGCTCATCTTTACTCCCATTTCAAATCTCGAATACATCACCACGTACTATGTGAATGTGGAAATTGAGGCAAAAGATGGCGTAGGCAATGCGTTGGGATTCCCATATCAGTTCAGCTTTACAACCAAGCTTGACATAAAACCACCAGAGATCATCGGTTATTCCCCGGAGGGGGATGAAATGGATCTGGATGTCACGATAACCATCACCTTCAGCGAACCCATGCAGCAAGGCTCGGTGGAAGATACCTTTTCAATTACACCTGATGTCCAAGGTGAGTTCCAATGGGAGGACAACACACTCATTTTCACCCCATCAAACCTGAAAAACGGCACAACATATGTTATCACCATCGGCACGGGTGCCATGGATCTGGCAGGTAACAATTTGAAGATGCAGTATCGATTCACTTTTACGACCAGAAGAGACCCCTATCCGCCGTTTGTCATTGATGCTGGGCCCACAGGAGAGGATGTCCCAGTAGATACGGTCATCACGGTTGCGTTTAATGAGGGCATGGATATCAGTTCTATTTACAGCGCATTTAGGATCAGCCCATATGTGCCAGGTAACTTCAGTTGGGAGGGAAATACCCTGGTTTTCACGCCAAATGGTAATCTTGCAGAGAACACCAGATACACTATAACCATTAGAAAAAGCATAAAAGACGAATCAGGGAATTCTTTGGCAGAGGATTACAGTTGGGAGTTCGAAACCGAGGCCAGCGAAACCACATCTGGTTCACATGCCCCAATTGATTTGTACCTTTTCCTAACAATTTTCTTAATCGTTGCGATTCTGCTCATTTGGATGTTCCTCGTGCTCCTTTTAGGACGACGCAGGAGGAGGAAATGGTACCTGCAGAAAACCGGCTAATATCCTTTGTCCCTTGGTAATAGCAATAAGCCACCAAAACTTTTAATTAAATACAAAGTGATATAAGCCATGATAAGAAATGAGGAAATACGTTGCGCTGATTTCGGTCTTTCTGCTGATTTTTGTAACAACGGCAGGCTGTATAGACATTTGGCTCGTTAAGGATACGTTGGTGCCGCGGGAAGAGAAGATAGTTGAATATTGGGACAACCAGTATAACCTCGTAAACAAGAGCTTCAACTCTCCACTAGAGCCTCCCTTCGTGGAAACTTACAACGATGATTTCAAAGTTACCGTAAAACCAGGATCAAAGAACATGCGCTTCGATATTGACGTTGTGATGCAGTCGGCGGAAGAATATCTCGAGTATCTCCCTATCGGGGGAGAGATAATAGAAAATCTCAGCAAAGTTTTAAGCCAAAGATATGTTGAGGTAACGATAAAAATGCCGGATGGCACCGTTTGGGGCGAGACCCATAGGTTCAACGATACGAAAGATGAGGAAGTTCTCATATTTGGTCCTGCCGAAGGAGATTGGGCCATAGAAGTTGAGGGGGATGGCATAGGTTTCAGGGCGACAGGGGTCGAGTTTGAGTACCATGATTCAATATCGATAGATGTGATCATTAAAGAACCTGTATAAAAGAAACCCAGAATATGTATCGCTGCAAAAGTAATGAAAATGGAAAATAATCCTGTGGATTTAAGATTTGGATCACATGACTGAAGGTATTTTCAAAGGCCAAAAATGTGAGTTCTGCGGAAAGCAGGCTGAGAATTTCCTCTTCGCGGCATTTGTTTGCAGTTCCGACGATTGTATAGACAAGGCCAGAGAGGTGAGGGGAGGGCCTGGCGGGCACATAAAAGAGAAATACAGGAGAAAGGACAGATCCTCCATGTCGAAACTTTTATTATGCTTCCCTACAATCATGAGATTGTGAGTTGATGGAAGAGAAGGACGATTACGAGGTTAAAGCTGTGGAAGAGGAGGGCGATGATTCAGTTGACTTCCAAAAAGCTCAAAAAGAAATCCCGCCTTCGCAATCACCAAAGCCCGCAGCGCGCCGCAGCTTTCCAATCCCTAAAATACCTGCAGATAAGATATTTAAAACGATCACCAACAAAGAAAAGATGATGGAGACGCTGCACGATGAGACATTGGAGCCGCACGTCCACCTTGTGATCATACTTCTTATCGTTTTCGTTTTGGCTATAATCATCGCTCTCATCGGGATTTAACTGGTCAGCTCATTCCCCGTATTTTCTTAGTAAATTTTCCACGATTTCGACCGCTTTACCGGTATAGTTCTCAGGGTTCAAGGCTCCTTCCAATTCCTCATTTGACAGGTTTTTCTTAACTGTATCGTTCTCTACCAAGGCTTCTTTGAAAGTCGTTTGTTGCTCTGTTGCCTTTATGGCGCAGTTCCTTAAGATTTCATGGGCCTCCTGCCTGCCAACACCTTTTTTGGTCAAGGCCATCATCATCGATTCGGCCATGATAAAGCCCTTTGCGGATTCCAGGGTTCTCTTCATTGCATCTGGATTGACCACCAGATTGTCAAAGACACCGGTCATCTTGACCAGGATGTCATCCACAAGAACGCACGTATGAGGAAGTATAAATCTCTCCCCAGATGAATTCGCAAGATCACGCTCGTGCCAAAGCACGTTGTTCTCAAATGCAGGCAGTAAAAACGATCTGGCTATCCTGGCCAGGCCGCATATGTTCTCCGAGACTATGGGATTCTTTTTGTGGGGCATAGTGGAGCTGCCCACCTGCTTCTTTTTATCGAAAGCCTCGCTCACCTCTCCGATCTCGCTTCTCTGGAGGTTTCTCACCTCCGTGGCGAACTTTTCAAGTGACGTGGCTATGCTCGCCAATATGGAGATGAATTCTATGTACCTGTCCCTTCCCACGATTTGGAGCGAAGCTTCCTCGGCTTTCAGTCCCAGCTTTTCCATGACACTTTCTTGGATTAGAAGGGCCTTTTCTCCCAAAGCTGCGCCCGTGCCCACGGCACCTGTCATCTTTCCCACAAGGATCCTTTCCTTTGATTCGTCCAAGCGGGCGATATGTCTCTGAACCTCGGACGCATACACTGCCATTTTCAATCCAAAAGTCGTGGGAACAGCGAACTGCCCGTGAGTTCTTCCGACCATTATGGTATTTTTGTGCTCCTCAGCAAGCTTGAGAAGGGATTTGCTCAGGGCTTCCAGATCCTGCATTATGAAATCCACCGCCTCTTTTATTTGCAATGCTGTTGCGGTGTCTATTATATCGTTGGATGTGGCGCCTAAATGCACGAATTTGCCTGACTTGCCGCATTTATTGCTCAGGGCCTTGACTACTGCCATGACATCATGCCTTATCTCGTTCTCGATGGCTCTAACTTCCTCGGTACTTACCGCGCTGAGATTTGCATTGGTACTTATCTTCCACGCATCATCCTTGGGGATGATCCCAAGGTCGGCTTGAGCCTCAGCCAGCGCAGCCTCCACATCCAAGAATTTCTGGAGTTTGTTCTCTTCTGTGAATATGGCCTTCATCTCCTTTCTGCCGTACCTGTACTCCAGAGGGCACACAGGGCTGTTGGTTGGATTTAATTCTGGCATTGGAATTCCTCAAAAGGAGAATGGGTTTTGAGTATTTTTAGGTTTTCGAGGATTTGCTATCAGTTATGATATCGTGATTGAGCGGCCCTCCGATCCACTGATTTCCTACCTGGTCCCCGCTTTCTGCTGATGCTCGTCAAAATAACAGCTGTGTGAGAATCAATTTTGACGTCCTTGACCTAAATATTATATATTCGCATTCATCATACTTATTGACCAGTATGAATGCTAAGGAACAGTTGGTTATCGGCGAGAATTTTTTACAGGTTTTGGATTATATTCAATTCAGGCACGGTACCAGAGGGCTAGCCTACCTGAGAACGCTGTGTGATATCGATTTCGAAAATATCTTGGAGGAAAAGTTCTACCCGTTTGAGGACTATCTTGCCCTCCTGACGGGCGTCCTGAGGATGAGCAACGACTATCAAATTACGTACAAGATAGGCTTGCATCGAGCAAAGAACCTGGTGCTGGTTAAAGGCTTGAAGAGCAAGGGCCCTGACATCTTGGAAAAGGTGGCAGATGCATGGCACAGATTCAATAATTTTGGCGATGTCTCAATAGTCAAACATGATGACGGCAAAATCACTTTCTCGATATCCAACTATGAATCTCATCCTTTATATTGCAAAAGAGTGCTTGGATTTTTAACAGGACTTCTAAAAAATGGAAATAGGAGTTCATTCCGTGTCAAAGAGGTAAACTGCGTGTGCCATGGTAAGGAAGCCTGCGAATTCGTTATAGAGAAGTGTGCTTAGGATTTTTTTTAGATTATGATTATGACAACCACCATATCCAGGCCGCCGTCATCATCCGTGACAGTCAAGGTAACAGTGAACGTACCGTACGAAAAGTAAGAATGCCCGACATGATCCGTTACTTCAACAGGGAATGTGCCGTTCGGGTTTGGATAATGATTCGTCTGGTTTTTCCCATCTCCAAAATCCCAGTGGAACGTGAGATCGTCCGCCCCTGGATCTGAGGCTGTTGCGACAAAATCCACATGGGCAATCGCGATGCCGATCCCGTTGTTCATGTTGTCTGCGATGTTCTTGACCCTTTCTAATTCCTCCCTGTCAGAGGAATATAAAATTGCATACTCGATTTCTTGAACAGCTTCCCATATGGTATTCGAAGAGGTCAGATTCGGCATGTATATCTCGGAATCCGGCTGTAACTTACCACTTACGATATTCAACCAGACACCCATCAACTGCCTTTTTGCCATGACTATCATATCACTTGCATCCCCTTGTTGAACTACACTGCACACATCTTCCTTTGTGGATATCCAAGAAAACACCTGGGATTGCGAGGAGATATTATCAACCCATTCTTGAAGAATCCCGGTATGGTCTCCGTAGGGCTTCTCAACCTCGCACTGATGCCCCCAGTAACCGATTGTTCGAGGCTCATTTATTATTGCTGAGGTGTAATTGATTGATGATATAGAAGGGGGAACATTGTTAACGAGGATATAGGTCTCATAGACTGCTGTACCTCCATCATCGTCTGTAACAGTTAGGATGACCGTGAAATTCCCGTCATCCCCGTAGGTATGCTCAGCCGTATCTGTAGCTGAGTAAGGATAGGTTCCCCACGGACTAGGATACGGATCAGGCCCTCCACCGTCATTATAATATGTTTTCGTAATAGTTGGCCCAAGTTCAAATTCCCATGTGAATGTCAGGTCGTCGCTGCCTGGATCAGTGGATATTGCTGTGGTATCGAAGGGGGAGCCTTCATTTATCGTGAATGGACCGAAGGGTTCAATTGTGGGAGCGACGTTTTGAACTATAACCGTCGTAGTGAATGTGGTCACCCCGCCGTCATCATCCGTAACTGTCAGGGTGAAATTATAGTTATAATCATCTCCATAGGTATGGTTTAAAGTATCCTGAGCGATAAACGGGTATGTACCGCCTGGGCTTGGATAGGGATCTTGTGCTAATCCATCATTGTAGTAAGTATTCGTTATTGTTGAAGTAAGATCACCAAAGTCCCATTCGAAGGTTAAATCGTCGCTGCCCTCATCTTTTACAGTTGCTCTAAATGTTGACTCGATGCCTTCCTCGGCAGGGTATGGGATAATAATCTCTGTTATAGAGGGTGCAACATTATTCACAGTTATAGTTGTGTTATATGTGTTTAAGCCTCCATCATCATCTGACACCGTAAGTGAAATTGAATAAACCCCGTCATCACCATAGGCATGGGTAATAGAGTCCGCCGCCGTGAATGGAAATGTTCCCCACGGACTTTTAACCTCATTGGTAGCAGGATCGTATTCAGGCTCCGGGCTTACACCATTGTTATAGTGTGTTGTCACTGTATCAGGTGTCCCGTCTCCCCAACTCCAGGTGAAAGTCAAATCATCTGTGCCGTTATCATATCCATCCGCCGTGAACAAGACCTCCTCGCCCTCGTCAGCATTCTTTGGAATATTCGCTGAAAGAATCGGAGGAACATTCTCGATGGAGGGTCTTGGAAATGCGATATTCGTCATGCCCCCGTCATCATCTTTAACCAGGATCCAACCATAGTAAATCCCATCGTCACCGTAGATATGATTCCTCTCGTCTGAGATCGCGAAGGGAAAGTTACCCCAAGGGCTCCTGACCTCATTGGTACTGGGATCGTAAACAGGCTCAGGTCCCACACCATTGTTATAGAATATCACGGTTTCATTGGTTCCATCACCGTGATCCCATACGAACGTCAGGTCGTCTGAACCTGGATCTATCGCCTCCCCTATCACCCCATAGCTTGGACCTCCTTCCTCACCATATCCGAATATTACGGGTAACGTGGTTCCTGGCGGTTCGTTTCTCACGGTTATATTGCAGGTATCTGTATCAGACAGTTCCTCACGGGTCTCATTTTCTATGAGGACCGATATCTCTTCATAAATTTCCTGAAAATAAGAAGCGTCAGGTGCAGGGAAATACTTACCACCTGTGATATTGGCTATATCGATCAGAAGCTGCTCTTCATCGGATGGATCGATGTTCAACCCGATGGTTATTACTATAATGCTGTGATTTTTCGCATTCCACGCCTCATCATAACAGGCAGCGATATCTGCCGGGTCAAGTTGGGCTGCATCGGTAAGGAGTAAGATAACGGGAACATGATTTGGATCACCATATTGAACGAGCTCTCTAATCGAAAGGTTGAGCCCGTTGGACACAATTGTGCCCCCGGCATTGTCGATTTGATCAAGATTGGCTATTATTTGTGCATAATCGGAACTTAAATGATCCCCGGTAGGCCAGCCCCAGGGAACGAGCCATGCATCTGTATCAAAATCGACAACCGCAGCCCGGTCAGGTTCCTTAAGGTGATTGGTCACAAAATTCTGGGATTCTGTAACACGAAGCCTTGTTGGGTCATTATTCGAAGGCGGCCCCATGCTTCCAGTGCTGTCGATACAGAAGACGATATCCCGATCAGCCTCTACCACAGTGCCGCCCTCCACACTTGTCTTAACAGTGAGCGTAACCTCATAAACACCGTCATCCCCATATACATGGGTTGGAGTAGGTCCAGTGGCATCGACATCGTTTGTCGGGTCCCCGTCGCCATCAGAGTCAAAATCTGCATCGAAATCCCATTCGTATGAGGTAATTGGGGCCTCACCGCCAGGAGTGGAGTAAGCATAGCCTATTCTAACATTGGTTCCGCTGTATCCCCTATACCACATGTGGTATGATTCTCCAATGTACAAAACGGTAGGAGAGTGGACACCTACATCCTCCCAGGACCCAGGAGGACCTATATCAAGTAAAGGATTTGTTATATCCTTCGTCCAAGTAATCCCGTCAAATGAAGTGGCAGTACCAATTCTCCAATTGGAACCATCATGACCGGAGTACCACATGTAATAAGTTATCCCATCGTAAATTATCGATGGAGAATACACGTGGTAATCATCCCAAGAGCCCCAGGGTGCTAAATCGAGCACAGGATTCGTAGCGCTCTTGAACCAGGTTGTTCCATCTGATGAGGATGCGTATCCAATTCTAAACCTGGATCCATCATTGCCAGAATACCACATTTGGAATGTCGTCCCGTCATAGATGACCATGGGAACATCTACACGCGAATCATCCCAAGAGCCAGGGGGTCCCCAATCAAGGACCGGATTTCCCGAGTACTTTACCCATGTAATGCCGTCTGATGAGCTTGCATATCCGATCCTGTAGTTCCCGCCGTCAAGACCCGAGTACCACATATGGTATTTTGTTCCGTCATACAGTACAGTGGGATGGGTGACATGAGTATCCTCCCAGGAACCGGAGGCTCCCAAATCGAGCACAGGATTTGATGGGCTTTTTGTCCATGTAATTCCATCTGATGAATAGGCATAACCTATTCTCCAACTGGAGCTATCGTATCCCGAGTACCACATCTGGTATGTAGTGCCGTCGTATAGAACTGAGGGATGTGTAACATATGCATCATCCCACGAGCCTGGAGGCCCCAAATCAAGCACGGGATTGTCCGTATATTTCGTCCATACGTGGCCTGGACCGTTTGCCGATCCTTTCGAATTACTCCCGTCGAACAGCACAACACTCCCCTCTAATGTAGTCTGGTCGGGGCCTGCGTCGGCGACTGGTGGCTGGTTTTGAGAAGGCGTCCCAATGGCATACAGTTTGTGGTCCTCAGAACCGATATAAATTGTTCCATCAGAACCGATTGCTGGTGAGGACCAAACACGGTCCCCTGTTGTGTAACTCCATTTCTCAGTGCCATCTGGGTTGATTGCATAGAGTTTATCGTCTTCAGAACCTACATAAATCGTACCATCTGAACCAATTGCAGGTGATGAGGGCACACAGCAACCAGTTGTGAAGTTCCATTTTTGAGTGCCATCTGGGTTGATTGCATACAGTTTACTGTCGTGAGAACCGACATAAATCGTACCGTCGGAACCGATTGCAGGTGAGGAGCGTACTCGGCTACCAGTTGTGAAGTTCCATTTTTGAGTGCCATCTGGGTTGATTGCATATAATTTGTCGTCGGTAGAGCCCACATAAATCGTACCGTCAGAGCTGATTGCGGGGGATGAGTGCACATGGTCACCAGCCGTAAAACTCCATTTTTGAGTGCTATCTGGGTTTATTGCATATAGTTTATTGTCGAGAGAGCCGACATAAACCGTACCGTCGGAACCGATTGCAGGTGATGAGTATACAAAATGACCAGTTGTGAAACTCCATTTCATAGTTCCATCTGGGTTTATTGCATATAGTTTATCGTCGTGAGAACCTACATAAATCGTACCGTCGGAGCTGATTGCAGGGCATGAGTACACATTTCCGCCAGTCGTGAAACTCCATTTTTGAGTGCCATCTGGGTTTATTGCATACAGTTTATCGTCCTGGGAACCGACATATACCGTTCCATCGGAGTCGATTGCAGGTGATGAGTACACAGTTTCGCCAGTTGTGAAATTCCATTTTTCGGTACCATCTGGGTTGATTGCATGTAATTTATTGTCGAAAGAGCCAACATAAATCGTTCCATCAAATCCAATTGCGGGTGACGTAGTAATCCAATCACCAGTTGTGTAACTCCATTTCAAATTCCCAGGGTTCCCACTCGTATCATACGGGCTAAGACCCGTATGCCTCAGATTCTGCCTGAACATCGGCCACGGCGAATCAGCAAGACCACCTGTCGCACCCGAGCTCGAAATCGGTTCCCCAACATCCTGAGTTGCTTCCCCAGAATCCTGAGCCGAAAAAGGCAGCCCACCAAAAATCATCATCAGTGCGATTGCAAAACAAACGATCTTGCTGTTTGACATTTCAAAGACCCCCCTCGAATGGAATATTGGGTTTGAACTTATGGTAATAAATGGTCTTATAGCCTATTTATAATTTTGTTATTTATGGCCATAAATTCAATCAAATAGCCAAACAAACAATCATTTACTAATATCCCCTTACGCGTTCTATTCTAAACACCGTTGTATTTCTTATAAAATGCCGAAAAGGTTATCTATTATGATAACTTTATATATTGAATACAAGATGATGTCATGAAGGAAAGGGAGTTTCTCGAGCTTGTCAGAAACATGCCTGTTTTCACAACCAAGCAGGTGGCGGCCCTGGTGGGTGACGAAAGGTACACCAAGGTCTTTCTGCACCGCCTTAAGAAGAGGAAACTCATAAACCAATTGAAAAGGGGCTTCTACTCGGTTCACGATGATCCGATCATTTACGCCTCGCACATCTATTACCCCTCTTACATATCACTCTGGTACGCTTTCCAGCATTACGGCACCACAACGCAGCTGCCCAGGCTCATAGAGGTCATGACGCACAGAAGGGATTCGATTGCCGATATCGAATACATAAAAACAAGAGACCTGTGGGGCTACCAAGTTATCAGATACAATGGCTTTCAGGTATTTATCGCAGACCTGGAAAAGGCAGTCATCGATGCCGTGGTGACAGAAAGGGTGCCCATGGACGACATCCAAGCCGCCATCCAGCAATGCGACATAGAGAAACTGGAGGAATACACTTTAAGAACCAGCCTCAGCACCATGAAGAAGATGGGGTATGTGTCAGAGGCGGCAGGATATTTCATGAAGAAAGCATACGACACTGTGAAGGAGGACAGGAACTACGTTAGGTTCTTCGCAGCGCAAGGCAGGAACAGGTGGAGGGTTTGCGGTGATTGATTTTGATACGTTGAAACGTATTGCAAAAACAAAGGGAATGAAACTCCCAACCACAGCAAGCTGTGGGGTATCTTAGGATAATGGCGCCCG
>CBDUXN010000030.1:0-26329 GCA_965371185.1 uncultured Thermoplasmata archaeon | reverse complement strand
GGCTCACCTATTTTGAGTTCCATAGTTCCATCAGCTCCTTCATTGTTTGGTCTCTGTCCTCCTTAAATTTAAAGTAATATCGCAAAAACGGATATGTAAGTTCAATTTGAGGGAAACATGGCTCGATATAGTTTAGCTTACAAAGAATATCCAGGTATTCTTCTAAATCCTCACTACTATATGATACACGAGATTTCAACTCATCCTTGGTTTTAATCTCATTAATAGAAATGTTTCTCAAGATTGCTTTAAGTGTCCTATGATACTTTCCCAAGGCATGTATATCCAAAAGTTTTTTAATTTCTTGCTGCTCGTCAGAGAGAATCTGCTTTTCAAGAGCTGCCATCATTAGATTTCCTATATCTTTCGTACCTCGTCTTTTCATCCTAAATGTTAGTTCTAATCCTATTAACTGGGCAAAGTTTGGATGACCGTTTGTAAATTTATAAATGAATTGACAAATTTTTTCTAGAGTCTTTGCATCCGTGCCGATTTTCTCTTCTTTAAAGTTCTCCTCCAGAATCTTTTCTATGAATGCATCCTTTTCGAAATTTTTGAGTTGTACTTTATGTAAAATACTGTCCCAAATTGAAAAATTATCTGGGTCTTCCTCACCTAGAATGAGGTATATATTTTGAGAACCGCAGATTATAAATGGCGGTGTTTTTGGTTTACTGAGCTCAACCCTCAAAAAATCAAGGAAATCTCTTTTATTATCTCCTTTTAATTTACGGACAAATCCTATCTCATCTAACATGATTACGAAATTAAAATCACTGTATTTTTTAATAAGTGTAAAAATTCTGTTACCATGAGTTCTCCAGTCATCAAGTTCTTCTCGAGTTGCTTTCCTTATTGTCACCCTTTCTCCTGTAGAGGTTGCAAATTCTGCCTCAATATTTCCCAAAGCTCCCCTTATGTTATCTGGTACATCTTTTATCTTCTCTTTAATAGCATTCCAATAACCGATAGAGCCCTCGATATCTCGCCTTAATCTCTTAAAAAAACTATCTGCACTATTTAGATCAAGAGCATCTGTGTAAACTGGAGTGCTACCATTCTTTCTCAAATTTTCTGCTACTATTCCTAATAAACTCGTCTTTCCGATTCTTCTTGGGCCCAAAAGCCCAATATGAACTATCGTACCTTTTTTTGTTCTTCCCAGCAAATCAAGGATATTTTCTATTTCCTCCTCCCTGTTCTTGAAGTTTTCACCCGATATTGGAGTTCCATATTGAAATGTCATTTGATCACTATTAGCCCTTATTTACTCCTCGCTATTTTTGGATACTTACTACATGATTGTAGTCCCACAAATTCGTAGTCCTACATATATGTAGCTACTTAATAAACCTTTCTATCCATGACTCTCGGGGGATTCATATCTTTTTTTCTTCATCTGTGATCGATGTTTCAACATCTTTGTAGCTCGACATGTATGTAGTCCTTATGATTTTTACCATTTAACGTAAAAAACTCAGGAAATTAGAAGAAATACGAAATTAAGACTATTTTCCCGGTAATTGTGACTATGTAAAATAATCGAATTAACACCAATGAGAGAGAATTTTCTGAGAAAACCTTCTGCGATTATGTTATTATGATCTTGGGCAATCCCTACCACAGTTTTTTATATGAGCATGAGAATAATCGATTAACATGATGGGTTCAAATTATGACCATGACCCCCATGAAGCTGGGGGGAAAATTCGGGTGATAAGGATCATAATCTTAATCTGTGCCATCATTCTAATTGTTTTAAGCGTCGTACTTTTGATATGGGGTCTTATACCCCATGACAAGGTTGTTCAAAGTAACAACCTAGAGAATGAAATGGCGTGTTTTTGGGGAATACCGGCCGATAAAGATGATATTTTGGTGATAGATTACATTGTTGAGGGTATCGATGTGAACTTCTACCTTACATATGACAAATGCTGGCAGGAGGGAAATGTCGATCCAATAGTAGAAAAAGAACATGCTCGTAGCGATCATTTTGAGGTGGAAATCACGAAAAGCGGATACTACTATATGAATTTCGAGAGCAACGATCCTTCCAGCCAGGGAAAATTTTATGTGGACGTGAATTATAAAATCATGGATAAATATTCTCCCCTGCATATTGCCTTTGGCGTCGTATGCCTCATAGTGGCCTTCATTCTGATAGTAATATCGGTGAAGCTGAAGCATTTCCCTCACATAAGATTGTGAATCTTTATTGGATTTTCTAAGAGCTTATGTTTTCTCGCAATTTCTTGTGTATCTGCTCCAAACGATTCATAAGTATATCCAATTCTTCCCCTTTTCCAGCTCTCACCGCAAAGATGCTGTGCATGAGCAGTTTCGGTTCTGTGTGGCTCTTCAGATCCAGTTCCTCCTTGAGAGCCAAACTCCTGTTTATGAAGAAGCTGTTATCGGATGATAGAAGCTGGTTGTAATCCCTTGTCTCCCCCGCAATCTCGTAATCAACGCCCTGCAGATCCAAATTACTGAATCCAATTCTTTGGGCTCCGTATTTGAAGCGAAGGTATCTCTTACCACGATGGACATGGATGAGGGTGTCCTTCACGACCTCTACGATTTCAAGTTCTTCATAATCCTTTTTTTCCTTATGTATGTATATTGGATCATCGAATATAACCACATCCACGAATCCCATTTCCATGTAGTAGTAATTGAGTTCATCATCTCCTATCAGCATGTTGATTTGGTAACCCTCCCTTTCCAGAGGTGAGATCGCTTTTAATACCAGATCGCTGAACAACGGCGAGCATGCAACTGCTGGATTCTGGCGAACCGTGAGCCTGTTCTCGAACCTCTTGTGCGCTTCCAAAATCTCTTTACCATGAGCTGTTAAGATGGTTCCTCGGGGAGTTGTTGAGATCAGTTCCATGCCCAACTTTTGCTCCAAATCTTTAATGTATCTATGGAGAACAGGAACTGAGATTCCCAAAACTCGCGCTGCCTGGTTCTGGGAATGTGTATCGGCGATGGCAATAAGCACCTGAATTTGGCGCAGGGAAATATGAACGCCATCTACAACCAACCGCAGATCAGGAAGAATTTCCATGGGACCGTGCTGTAATTCTTTGAACGGTAATTATAGTTGCGGTAGTATGTTTTGAAGGGTATCGGTCAGGCTGGCGTTATCCCCCTCTGCATAACTTTGACTTTGTTAATATTAGTAAAAACCGTCCGCAATATTTTGATGATTGCGCCAAAAAGTATATATGTATACGTGTAGCTATATTTCCTGATGAGCGGGGAGAAGCGGTTGAAGCTAGTGGGTTTCCTAGCCCTAACCCTGATATGTCTAGTATTAGTGATAGCCAGTGGAGCCAGTGCTGAGGAAGGGGATGAATCAACTGAATTGCTTGATGATCTTAATGAGAACCAGAATGTTAACGGCAGCTGGGATGATGATTATAATACAACGATCGTCGCAAGGGCTGCAAATGATGCGGCTTTAGATCGATATGGGGATTTTTGTAGTATTCAAGACTGCGCAAGTAATGAGGTTTATAGATGTGCCGAAATTATGTCTGTAGCAGATGAAAGTGATGAATGGATAGTGGATTTTCACTCTTCTGGGGGTTCCCATTCTGGAAATTCCTATTCTGGAAATCCTGGTGAAACAATTACGTTCACCCTTAAAATAACAAATTTTGGCTCTTCCTCTGATAGTTTTATTCCTTTACAAATTAAGGCGAAAGATGAACTGCTTGTATCGCAACAATTTGATGGAAGCTGGAATAATGATACAGGCGACACCGCCTTGGCAACCTGGGCCTTGGCTCCAGATGGTGACAATTCAGAGGCAGTAGAAAAGGGTGTTAAATGGCTCCAAGACCAGGAGGACATAGCTGAGCACTCATGGGGCTCAGTCCAAAACGATTCAAAAGCGATATTGGCCTTGGACAGTGCAGGTGAAGATGTTTGGCAAGAAATTGCAGCGTTGATGCTGAAGCAGAAACCTGATGGCAGCTTCGGAGGTATCGAGGACACTTCATGGGCTGTAATCGCATTGTCAACCAATCCAAACAAAGAGACGATGGAGAGCATGGACAGGGCGGTCCAGTGGCTGAGATCGCAGGATTACGATAATAATTATGATTTGGCAATAGCTGCATTGGCAGAGCAGAAATATGAGAATGCTAAATTGATGGAGGAAAGGGGAAAAGGAGGGGGAAGCGGATTCATCCCCCCGCCTTGGCTTTACGCCCTCTCTATTTTCATTATTTGCTCTCTTGTAATGGGCTATTGGCTGTTTGCAAGATTGGATAGAAACGGAACATTAGATGGGATAAGGAAGGACATTTACGCCTATATTGCAGAACATCCAGGAGAGCATTTGGCAAATATTACTAAAACATTAGATCTATCCTCCAGCAGTGCAAGGTATCATCTTTCTGTTTTGGAGGGGATGGATAAAGTAGTGT
This sequence comes from uncultured Thermoplasmata archaeon, assembly GCA_965371185.1. GTDB lineage: Archaea > Thermoplasmatota > Thermoplasmata. The sequence goes on along the minus strand of CBDUXN010000030.1, from coordinate 21,890 downwards.
CGCATAAGAACGGAAAGTTCAAACGGTACTATATCAACAAGAACGGCTACAGCAAATATACAAACGGAAACGGATACAAGGGCATAATGTCAGCCCTCAAGAACAACACTGCAAGGAAGATAGTTAAATTCCTCATTTCAAATCCGGAATCGAACCAGAAATGTGTTTCGAATGCACTGAAAATCCATCCGTCTACTGTGAACTGGCATGCCCAACGTTTAAAGGATGCTGAAATCATAAACAAGAATAGGAAGGGCAAGGAGATAGTGTACTCCTTGAATCAGGATGTGCAGTTGAGCAAGGTCATAGGTATTTTGGAAGGCTCGCCTGCTTGAATTTTTTTAATTCACACCTTCAGAAAATAGACCTTTGTAATCAGCCGCCAAAAATAAAATTTTCTAATCGAAATATATTTGAACTTTAAGGAACATTTGGTAATTGAAGGTAAACCCGGTCAATAGCCGGAGGTTTTGGTGTGAAAAGTTCTATGCCAATGGATGAAGAAGGGGTAGAAAGTATTCCCTTAAAACTGATCATCGTTGTACTTTGTCTTGCCTTGATCATCCCCGCGACTTGGGCGGGTCTAACAGCGTACTCGAAAAACCAGGCAGAAAACGAGCTGATCGGTGAGATCAATAGAATGGTCTCGGCAATAAAACAGACCTATGATGGTGACGATGGGACATCGTTTTCGCTGGAGGTGGATTTTCAAGGTGGAATTTTTAAGAAGGTCGAGTATGTGAAGATCGGGGATAAGATCGGGGAGCATGGAGGCCCTTACCGATCCATTATTCGGTACAAGTTCTATGATGAGAATGTGAGGTTTGTGACCATCGAAAACCCAAATATCCCAACGACCTCCCCATTCAATACTCCTCTTGAATTGGAGGCTGGAAAGCAAACGATAATCACTGAGAAGTATATGATAGGCGAGGTGGGATTTGTAGTTGTTAGAACGCCCAAAGAGGATGGAATTGCATTCAAAATGGCCGATGTGGCAATTTACGAGAAAGACATAACCATTCTAAATAGAAACGACAACATAGCTGGGCTGATAATAAGTGCTACTATTCGCAATATCGGCAACCTGGATACAGGTGACCCAGAGGCAAAATGGGCTGGGGACGGGAGAATCAGGGTTAGCATCATGGATAGGATCGTGCTTACGGGCGAAGTAAGAACTGTCCGTGAAAACCTTATCGTCGATAGTATTCCTGCATATGGCTCTGTTACAGAATTGGTTGAATGGTTCCCAATCCAAGAAGGAGATAACCCACAGGATCCAAGGTTGAGAAAGAGAGAAATCACTGTGAGTGTCGATACCCTCGACAATGTTGACGAGCTTACGGTACGAAACAACCTAGTTAAAAAGGATTACGAAAACAAACCACCTGTTGTGAACTTCGTCACAGCAGAGATCGATGATGATGTACCAGGAATTGGTACCTTCGTCGTCGGAGTGGATGTAATGAATACGATCGGGGTTAATGCAACCGATACTGACGGATGGGTTAGGCAGGTATCATTCTGGTGGGGTAATCAAGCCTACCCAGAAGACTTATACGATCCAAGCCATTTTGATGATACTCCTGAGGATGGTTTAACTGCAACCCTCAGTATGGGTGAATTTGATCACACAACCAACATCACGGTTAAGGCCTACGACAATGCAGGGTTTGGAGGAGATCCTCATAATGAAACGATCTACATGGAGATCATACCTGAATGGATGAACATTATTGAAACGCGGGCGAAGGAGGAGGGGACAAAGAGCTTCGAATTCGATGGGGACAAGAACGTTTTCAGGTTATTTATCGATGTGCCTGGTGACCTAATTGAGGGATTCAAGAAGGTATTTGGCGGAGATTTACCATTTATTTCGGGTTTGAATAACGCTATAAGCAATTCGTATCAGTTAAAACTTGAGATCCCTATCGGAGCTGATGTAAATTTCACAAAGGAAATGGACTTAGGTGCAGGACTTTTCAATAAACAACTGGATGGCAGCGCATGGATTGAAGCAACACTTCATGTCGGGATGGACAAGTCCGTTGAGATCGATCTTGGTAAAATCTTCGACTTGATTGAAGATGCAAGATATCTTGTTCATTATTGGGAGGAATTTGGCGAGATACTAGAAGAGGTAGAATGGAGCAAGATCAAAAACCCAGCTGATGTGAATGAGTTGATAACCGCGCTCACAGATGCGTATGACATAGTAAAAGACCGACTGGAATTTAGGGAACTTAGGGAAACGATTGATAGTATTAGAGATACAATTGAGTATTACAAGAGCTGTTACAATGAGTTGGAGGATTTATGGATAGCGATAATGAACTTCAAGGATTCTCCGGACAGCCTCCTCAATCTGGTTAGTTTCGAAGCAACAGCAGGATTGGAGATAAGCAAGGATTTCGATGATTGGACATTATTTTCGACTTGGTATCCAATCCTCCCGCCCTTTGTTAGTGGAGAGATGATAGCGACAGCCTCGTTATCGCCATCCTTTGAGGTTATTACCACACTTGAAGGCGATCTCAATGGATTAGATTTTTCAAGTGCAACTATCCGTTCTGAGGTAGATTTCGGCCTGGGCATATCGTTTTATGTTAACATTGGTGTGGATTTTGGATTTGCTGCTGGTGGTATCAAGGGCGGGGTAACAGGTAGTACGATCTTTGAACTCGATGCAGGAGGAAAGTATACAACTTCGACAGGATTCGATCCCATCTTCGAGGGTTTATTCAAGGTCACTTTGAGTGCCTCACTCGAAGCTTTTGCAAGATTTATCTGTTGGGAGAAGACCTGGACTTTCTGGGAGGATACATGGGTGCTTGGAGAATGGGATTTTAACCTTGTGGATGATACCTACAAAAATGAAGCAGAAGAAGTAAGTAAAAATGTAATGGAAGAGGAATTGGGCGATATCCATGTTCCAAGAGGCCCGATGGTAGCTACAGATAAAGACGGAAATAAACTGTACATCAAGAGCGAAGATCTTGAGCAGGATATTAACGATATCCCAAACTATGAAATTATGTATTCTTGGGATGGTGTAAATTATTATCGACTCACAAATAATACAAAACTCGAGGGTGAGCCAGCTGTGGTTTTCAATTCAACTGGCAGCGCATTTGCATTCTGGACACAGTGCGGTGAGAATGATTACCTTATCGATACAAATTTGAATGCGCAAGATATTCTTCAGTACGCAGAGATATATTATGCAATTTGGGATAAAAACACGGCTTCTTGGAAAGGGCCTTTTCAATTTACTTCGAACACTTTTCCTGATTTTGAGCCAAAAGTTGGTGCGGGATCAGATGATGGTGATGTGATAGTAACCTGGACAGGTGATTATGATGGTGACCTATCAACATGGTTGGATAAGAGACGACATTTTTCAATTTGGAATGGGAGTGATTGGGGCGGGATCGAGGAATTGTTAGGTCATGGATCTGCCAACTATTATTTTGAATTGGCCAATGTCTCTGACGGAAGAATCGTTTGTACCTGGATCCATGATGAGGATGAGAATCTATATACAACATCTGACCAGCAGATAATGTATTCCATATTCTCAAACGGTCATTGGAGCGAATCTAAGCAATTAACAGATGATAACAGCAGCAAGGAACTTATCTCATTGGGTGGTAATGGTAACAAAATTACACTGGCCTGGTTGAGCAAGAAAAATGGTATCTGGAGCATAAGTTCCAAAACATGGGATAGGCAAACAGACCTATGGTCTACCACAGAACTTTTTAACGAAAGCAAGAGCATAATTCAATATCCTCACGTAGCAGTGACAACTGATGGTATAGCAATTTTAATTTGGAGAAGCAATTATGATCTGCCAAATTGGAGTAATCCTGAGAGTGGATATATATATTTCTCAACAAAGGATTTGAATAGGAATTCATCATGGACAGCGCCGAGAGTGATGGCAATTACAAACACAACATCTGATTTTTATAGCGCCATGGCCTTAGATTCGGAAAATAGAGTTATTTATGTATATCGTAAAAATGCAAGTACACCTCGAGAACATCCGCAAGATGATCTTAAAACCGTAATTATCGAGCTCAAGCCTGATTTATTTATTTCAAATGTTACAGTTTTTAGCGGCAGCAATGTTACCGCAGTGGAAGGAGATACCATTCCGGTTAATGCAACAATATCCAACCTGGGCGATATCGATGCAGAGAATGTAAACATAAGTTTCTATGACGGACATCCAGAGGCTGCTGGTGAGTTGATCGATAGCATCGTCCTGAAGAATCTTACAAGACTCGGAGATTCAGTAGTATCATTTGAATGGCAGGTGGTGAATGGAACCCACGATATCTATGTGGTTGTTGATCCAGATAATGAGATTATTGAGCATGATGAAGAAAACAACTTAGGTTATTGCACAGTAAACTGTTTACCGGATATGAGAATCGAGACCCATGATATTACATTTTCTTCAAACAACCCGAATGAGGGTGATGATTTGCATGTAACTGCTAATGTTCACAACATTGGACATGCATCCGCCGAGATTGTATTGGTCAGCTTCTATGACGGGGATCCAAGAGAGGGTGGTGCATTGATATCCGCGCAGACTATCGAGTCCATCGGAATCGGATCCATAGAGAAAGCGGTTGCTTCATGGATTGTCCTCGCGGGAACCCATGAGATCTATGTTGAGGTTGAGGCTACCGGTGATATGAATTTAAGAAATAATCTGGCATCGAAGACAATCTCGGTTCTACCGGATTTATCAATAGATATCGGGGGCCTTACACTCTCGAGCTCGGAATTGGTCGAGAACGAAACTGTTACGATATCGGCAACCCTCCACAACCACGGTGTTGCAAGTGCAGAGAATGTTATCGTCAAATTTTGCACATCTGATATTTTCATAGGTTATAAAGTGATCAACCTATCTGTTAACGGTGCTCTGACCGTTTCAATAGAATGGAAACCCCCTGTTGGTTCACATCTAATTTATGTAATTGTGGACCCAGGAGATCAAATATGCGAATTGAGCGAGGCTAATAACATCCAATACGCAATGCTGACCGTTCTCCCTTGCATTGATTTGTTAATCGACTTACGGCTCAACGAGGATGGTGGTGGTAAAGTCGTGCTCTTCGCAAATGTCTCCAATGATGGCAATGGAGAGATGGTTAATGTGAGCGTAGAATTCTACGACGGTGATCCTGAAATGGGCGGCTATTTGATCAATTCCACCACCATTTCCGATATCAAAGGAAATGGTTACGCCGAAGTCTCTTATGAATGGCGAACTTCTTCTGGCAGAAAAACTGTGTATGCGGTTGTTGACGGTTTGAATCTCATCGATGAGATTGATGAAACGAACAATGTGAAGTATAAAATAGTGGATGTAAATGGACAAACGAGCGAGAATGAGGGAACTGCAGGGGATGGCGGCCAATTACCGCTCATTTTTATCGTGCTCGTGCTCATTGCAGTACCTGTAATCATGATATTGTTCTGCTGGCGAAGAAGGCTGATTTATTAATGATTGTATCATCATCCAGTAAATTCTATTAATGTTTTTTTGGTTTTGAGATATAAAGCAAACAACAACCTTAATATACCCTCCTTCCCATTCAAAACATGCCTTGCAGAAGGTTGGATATTCAGAGATAGGGCGCAGTAAGGGTACTCAAAATTTGATCTTAAAAAAAATCAGATTTTCATGTGGAGCGAAAGCATGTATCCTCTAAAGAACTTAAGGAGAAGGTCCGCAAGAACTGTGCTGACGATCATCGGCGTTTCCCTTGCCATAACACTGGCAATGATCATGTTCTCTATCAGTGAAGGAATAAAAGGAAGCACGGACGAGATCATAACAAAGAGCGGTATAGATATTCTGGTTGTACCTTCAGGAAGTGACATCTTCTTTGGCACAGGCAAGTTGGAACACGGCAGGGAGTTGGCCGATGACATTATGGCTGCCAATCCAGAGATAAAAGGAACATATCCGTTACTGAGGGAACGTTTGTACATCACGGCAAATAAAACGAGCCCAGGAAGTGAGGTCCCAAAGATCCCGGGTATTCTGGCCATAGGGTCTCAAAGGGAGGTCAGCGAGACCTTTGGCGTTGCCAGGGTCATTGAAGGTGATTACCTACCAACACCTGGCGATCCATTCTATGCAAATGGCACCTACGATGGGGGAACAGAATCTGAGAACTTCACCCATGAGTTACTTTTTAACAGCCTCCTTGCGGAGTATTTGGAGATCGGTATCGGAGATGAGGTGTACGTCTCCACACAACTGCCAACCACGGTTGAGGATTATGATACCTGGCTTGAAAATGCGACGTGGTTCCGTGTCGAAGGCATTTTGAGTCAATCCTTTGAGGATGAGGGACAGATGAGCGTAACGATGCATCTGAGCGAGTTGCAGTACACAGCAAACAGGTTCAATGATACAATCAATACGATAATTGTTGACCTCTATCGTGCCTCTGATGCCGAGGATGTAAAAAACTGGCTTGAAAACGATTTCGAAGAGAAGAGTAGAATATCAGCCTTCACCCAGGAGGATATCAGGGAGGAAATAGAGATATTCACCTCAACATTCAGAGGTTTTTCAGAGATGGTGGCCGGGATCACGGTTCTGGTTGCATTTCTGTTCATATCCACGGTTGTAATGATCTCTGTGAAGGAGAGAACCGGTGAGCTCTGCGCGTTGCGGGCTTTGGGCTTCTCAAGATTTTCAATATTCAAGCTCGTTCTGGCTGAGTCGGTGTTGATCTGCTTAATAGGTTTTGTTATTGGTTTGATTTTGGGTGTTATCGGCTCTGAGGTGATCAACATTTACGCTCAAAATCCAGATTACGCATTGCCTGAAGGATTCAAGGTCGCCAGAATAACGCCTTCGCTTTTATTGAAAGCCACAGGTTCCATAGTGATTATGGGCGTATCGGTAGGACTGATACCGGCGTACTGGGCATCCAGATTGAACATAATCGAGGGCCTGAAGAGTGAATGAAATGATATTGAGGAACGTATTCAGAAGAAAAGGCAGGACGGCAATGACCGTGGCAGCTGTGGCGATATCCATGGCCTTGCTCGTGTCGATGCTCTCCATTGCGGAAGGCATTCTATACCATGCTTCAATGGGCATTCAGGAGAGCAAGAGGGACATAATAATCGCTTCAGAAGTTTCGCATGGAATAGTAAACGGCCATGAGCTTGTAAGATCTCTAAAAGATGATGAGAATATATTTGCGGCTTCAGCCCACCTGATCACCGATGGGTCGGAACTTCTGGTTCTCAACATAACAGATCCCGCATCAGATACCTACAAGAATTTCGTGGCACTGGCTGTTGGAATCGTGCCTGATGAAGAGATAGTTTTTCTAGGCGAGGAAAGAGAAGGAAAGTTCAGGGATATCATCGATATCAAATTCGATGACTGGTTCGGTGTTGGAGGTGATCCACACTACGAGAACAACTACACAGGTGAATGGACCTATGAGCTAATAATAAACGATGTCTTTGCAGAGAAGCAGCAACTCTCTAAGGGCTCGGTGGTGCGAATAAAAGGGCATGAATTCCAATTCAACGGAACATTCTCAACGGCAATAACAGGTGAGGGAATGCTGGAGGAATGGGGGGACATAGCCCTGATCGTAATGCATCTCAGCGAGCTGCAAAGCCTCCTCAACCTCACAAGCAGCGATTCCATATCATACATTTCCATTTCCCTTGCCGAGGATTCCAAGGATGTTCAGACTGCAAGGGAAATAGCAAAAGATCTCAAGGATCAGTTTCCGTTTTACAGCGTGATGACCAAGGAGGACAGGCTGAAAAGCATCGAAGATCAAATGGCGTTGGGAAGACTCTTCTACACGGCGATCGGCTCCGTATCGCTCATCATCGGCCTGCTGTTCGTGGCATGTATAATGATCATGTCCATATTCGAAAGAACAAATGAATTCGGGATGATGAGAGCTATCGGCATCTCAAAGAGGACGATATTCCTGCAAACGATTTTTGAATCCATGATCATAGTGATGATCGGGGCCTTCATAGGGGTCATATTCGGCTATTTTGGCTCTCAAGCCCTGGGCGATTTCCTGAAAGCCAGCTCGGGCATAAACCAGGAGTTCACGGTCTTTACACTGCAATTGATGGCTCAATCATTGCTGGTTATTGTACTATTCGGAACCATTATCTCCCTTTATCCTGCATGGAAGGCAGCGAGAAAAAATATCCTGGAAGCGTTGAGATTCATCCGTTGATATGTAATAATTATATTAAATGATGGAGGTATATGTTTGATAGAACTCCGCGATGTGACCAAGAAATACAAGATGGGCGAGACTGTGATAAGGGCGCTCAATGGCGTCAATCTAAGCGTCAAGGGTGGAGAATTCCTGTCCATTGTGGGCCCATCCGGGAGTGGTAAATCGACCTTGCTGAACATAATTGGATGCATAGACATACCCACCTCTGGTCAGGTCCTTCTTGACGGCACAGATGTCTCTAAACTGAAAGATAAAGCATTGACTAAGATACGATTGCAAAAGATCGGCTTCATATTCCAGCAGTTCTACCTCATTCCCACGCTCACTGCCATAGAAAATGTGGAGCTGCCCATGAAGGAGGCAAAGGTTCCAAGGGAGGAAAGGCGAAATAGGGCAAAAGGGCTGCTGGAGCAGGTCGGTTTGGCTCAAAGGGAAAGACACTATCCCAACCAGCTCAGCGGGGGGGAATTGCAAAGGGTGGCAATAGCAAGATCACTGGCGAACCGTCCATCGGTATTGCTGGCGGATGAACCGACAGGAGAGATAGACAGCGAAACCAGCGAGAAGATAGTTGCACTGCTAAAAAAATTGAACACCGAAGAAAAGGTCACGCTCATAGTCGTGACCCATGATTTGAAGATAGCAAGACATGCTGATAGGCTGATCACAATCGAGGACGGAAAAATTGTGGCATGAACTTTTGTGGTGGCTGCCATGAATAAAGGCTCGAATAATGTGGAGAGAATCAGAGCAATAGTTACAGACATTGACGGTTCTATCACCGATAAAAGAAGAAGGATATCTACAAAGGCTGTGGAGGCGATAAGGACCGTGGAGGGCAATGGCGTTCCGGTGATGCTTGCTAGCGGTAATGTTCTACCCCCCTCGCCTATGGGCTTGCATCGTTTATTGGTATCTCAGGTCCTGTGATAGCAGAGAACGGCGGGGTTGTGCACTACAAGAAAGAAATCAGGTATCTTGCAGATAGGAAGAGATGCGATGAGGCCTTCGAGATGCTGAAAAAACACCTGCCGGTTAAGAAATTATTCACAGACAGATGGAGAAGAGCTGAGGTGGCTATGGAGGTAGATGTTGGCCTTGAAGAGGTCAGGAGATTACTGAGCGGTTACAATTTGAGAGCTGAAACCACGGGCTTTGCAATTCATATCTTCGAGCCCAATATGAGCAAGTTCAATGGTCTTAAGGTGGCATGTGAAATGCTGGGCATTGATGTAGAGCACATTGCTGCCTTTGGAGATTCTGAGAACGACATGGAGATGGTAAAAAACTGCGGGTTGGGCATAGTTCCTTCCAATGCCATACCTGAGTTGAAGGCCTGTGCGGACTTTGTAGCCTCTAGTTCTAATGGTGAAGGTTTGGTTGAAGGACTGAGATGGCTAGGTCTTTTGGATTGATAAAATATTTATACACACAATATCGTGCGGGTAGTGATTACATGCAAAAGAAGGCATTGGTTGGAATGATACTCGTTCTTGTTGCCCTGATAATGATAGGGATATCTCTGGCAATGCCTTGGTATAGTGCGGAATTAACGGTAAAGGGCTATGGAGAACCCGATACGACCAGTCTTGATTATTATTTTGACCATAGGGATATTAATTGGATGAACAAAACAACAAGTTATAGTTATGATGAAGAAGGTATACAAAATCTGACTTTTGTATCCACCTTTGAAACCACTCAGATGTTGGTATATTTGGGTTTATTAGGTTGTGTAATAGGGATAATTGGGGCATCAATTGTAATGCAGGGTAAAATGAATCAAAAAATTGGAGCATTACTTATCCTTGTAGCAGTTATTTTCTCACTTATCGCTCCTCTTTATCTAATGTCCTCACTACCAGGAGCCTTTAATGAAGATTTTGGCGATGATGAATCCTTTCCAGATAATATGGGAACTGATTTCTTTGGCTCACAAAAGTATGAGTCTGATTTGCCTTTTTCAAATGCTACCTATGAGGCTACCTGGGGCGGTTCAACTGGATGGTTCCTTCCGATCATCGCAATGGCTCTATGCGTCATAGCTTTGATCTTGGTGGCGACCTCAAAACCTGCAATCGTGCCTTTCGCAGTAGAGCAACCTTTGCCGGCAGCCATGGCCGCACAACCTGCAACCCATGTGACCTTTCAAACAGAAGCTCAGGCTCCTCCCACTACCATTGCCCCTCCGGCTGGGGCGCAACCAGGTGAGCAATTCCAATGCCCAGAGTGCAGCAAGATTTTCATCGTTAAACCAACTAAAAGGCCTCTTCACATCAGATGCCCCTACTGCGGTCTGGAGGGAATAGTGGAGTGAGTTTATTATCGTTGGTGTTCTTCCGTTCTATGATACTGACATAAAAAACTATTTAACATAGAATTAAGTATCTAGACGGCATATTGCTTATACGGTATACGGATTGGATAGGTGAATAAATGGCACGATGCGGAACCAAAAAGAAGAAAACGACGACGAAAAAGACAACAAAGAAGAAATCAACGAAGAAAAAGAAGAAGAAATAATGTAATACCTCCAGTTTTTTCTTCACCGAGGTCTATTTACCTTTTTCTGACATTAGGTAGGGCTATCTTTCTATAACGCATTTTTATGATTCAAGAAAAATATCAAAAACGATAATCATTTGTGATACTTGGCCAAGTAAATATATGTACCTCATGGCGTGTTTATCAGTATTGGATGGAAACTGTCGGCAGTCAAAGGATGTTCAATGTAATCGACAATTTATGGGGTTATGCAGAACGATTCATAAAGGCTAATGATTTCGATCTGACAACCAACGAATTTAGATCCTTTAAACGTGATGCTGCAGCTTGTTTCATTCCGTTGGTCAAGTCATCGGAACCCCTGATCTCTCAGGAATTGATCTACGATAGAATCACCAATCAAAAAATCTGGAACAGCAACCAGACATTGAAATTTGCTGTGGGAGCGAGCTTGATATCTCTCGGCTACAGGAGGTATATAGATCCAGCATCTCTGAGACGTTCGATTATTACTAAAAACTTCATTAACTGCCAAATGGGGATTTTGGACGACATAATCGATAAAGGCAATTATAATTATTCGGAAGCCAGGCAACTCTATGGGCATGTGGTCAGTTCGATGAACTCCCCTGATCTAGATTGCCTTGAATTCCAAGAGGAACTAAACAGAATTCTAAACCCGAATCAGCTAGGAATATCGAACCTCGTGACATCCATTACGAATGGTTTCAATAAGCTTTTTCTTCGAGCACCAATGATTGGTAAGATAATGACTCAAATGCTGAGAATGGATCAGAGGGTCATAGATGGTCAAGCACTGACGGTGCTTCAGAAAGATGATTATCTGGATCTGAAGAAATTGAAGAGAACATCCGAGAGCTTCTTTGCCCCCGAAGAGGACTTGAAATGGCATGAAAAACTCGCAAATTACATCAGCGGCGGTGCGAGGCACAACCTTATCGATATTGCATATACAAAAGGAGAATACGATCTAAATAAAATCGATAGCCTCCTCGTATCTTGGTATTTTTATGATGTTGTGATAGCACTATTGAAAAATGTCGTCAACATTGAAGCTGATCTGAATAACGGCATATACAATCTCTCGCTATTGGATATGAGAAATGGTGATGTTTCCTCAATGAATAAAAACGACCCTGAACTCACGTTGGCCGATTACGAGAGGCATATACTGCGCAATGCAGAGATCGCCAAGAGAGCTCTGGCCCATGTGAATGGTGATGAGAATGACAGGAAATTCTATCGGTTGATCACCTTGATGATTCCCATCGTTATGATGTCCGATTGGATAGGTACTAGGGATGAGCTGATAGAGTTGTTCCTTAACAATGTTAGCTGAAGGATGTGAAAAAATGGTTATCAATATTGATTTTGGAAACCAAATTCTATTATATCTTTTAGGGGATAAATCAGCTGTGAAGGAAATTAGCCATGTCTGCCTTGAGCAGCTGAGGTGATTTCATGACTGAGGATGTGAACCTGACCTTTAAAATATGCTTTTTGGGAGACAGTGCCGTTGGTAAGACCAGCCTTATAAGGAAATATGTTTACGATATATTCGATGACAGTTATCTAATGACCATGGGGACAAAGATCACGAAAAAGGATATTTCAATAGAAATGCCCAAGTTCAATAAGAAGTTCAACATCACATTCTTGATATGGGATATCATTGGGGATATCCATTTTCGAAAGCTGTTGCATCACTCCTACCTTTATGGTGCCGCCGGCGCTTTATGTGTATGCGATGTTACGCAACCACAAACCTTGAAGAATCTGGATTTTTGGGTGAACTCATTGCAGGAGGAAGGCGATAGAAATGTGCCAACCATCTTCCTTGCTAACAAGAGCGACCTTGTGGCGAAGCGAGATTTCGACGAGGAAAATTTGAATATGCTCTCGAAGCGCAATAGGTCACCTTGGTTGCTGACAAGCGCAAGAACCGGGGTCAATGTGGAGAAAGCCTTCAAAGTCCTGGGCAGGAAGATGATAGACGATTACGTGCGAAATACATAATTTCATATGGAGCGAGTTCCGAGACTTTAAAAATACGATCACAGGAAATGGGTTAAATATGTCAGTGGATGATGAGGTCAAAGAAATACTCCAAGAGTTGAAATCTGCCATTAGGACAGAGTCTGCCATTATCAACAGAGATGGGGGCCTTGTTTTTTCTGATTTCTCCTATGGGTTCCATGCAAACGAGATATTCGGAGTCATGAGCGCAACGATGCTTGGAGCTGCAAAAAGCATAACGGCAGAATGCAGAAAAGGGCTTCCGAAGAAGATCATCATCCAAACGGGAAATGCACACATCATCATCGCCAACGCAGGCTCGAGGGCTCTGCTCATGTGCTTGATAGACGCGATAAGGGATATGGAAAGGACCTTGAACGAGATAGACAAAGCCGCTGAGCGGATAAAACAGATCATGTAACTCGTTTATGCAGGGATATTCAATCGATTTTGTCACGCCCCATTGACCCCTCTTACCCTTCCTTATATGAATAGAAAACATTCTTATAATTAACGATGGGAATCCATATCCTGAAGAAATATATTATAGATGCAAACATATTCGCCTTCAGATGAGCATCTCAGATGTTCTGTTGAATGAAGAGGGAAAAAACGTTGTCCTAATGGGCAACGAGGCCATAGCCAGGGGATTCTTGGAAGGGGGGATAGATGTTGCCGCTTCATATCCGGGTACTCCATCCTCAGAGATAATGGCAACGCTGATCGCGTTGAGCAAGCACCACGACATCTATGTGGAGTGGTCTGTGAACGAAAAGGTTGCGGCGGAGATCAGTATCGCCGCATCTCTCGCAGGGCTTCGATCCATGGTCTCAATGAAGGGTGTGGGTGTGAATGTTGCATCTGAACCTTTCCAGGCTTTTACATACATGGGCGCAAGAGGAGGAATAGTGCTCGTGAGCGCAGATGATGTAGGCTGTCACAGCTCCCATACGGAGCAGGACAACCGTTTCTTTGCAAGGGAGGCTTACTTACCAATATTCGAGCCCTTTGATCCCAGAGAGGCAAAGGAGATGGCCTTTTGGGCGCTTCAACACTCTGAAGAATGGTCTCAGCCAGTTATGCTTAGGATCACAACCAGGATAGCCCATACAAGCGCTGATATCACCCTTGGTAAAATACCTGGACAAAGTAAGAAGGGAAATTTTGAGAGACTGCCTGATAGATGGGTCAACCTTCCACAGAATGCGAGGAGAATGAGAATAGAATTGATCGTCAGGATGGAAAAGATTGCAAAGGCCGTCAATTCATTGCCATTTAACTTTATTGAAGGCAGGGAAGGTGCAGAACACGGCGTAATCGCCTCAGGCATTTCATACGGTTATGCCAAGGAGGTGTTGAATCTGCTTGGCATATCTGACGAGGTGGCTTTGTTAAAGATCGGAACACCCTATCCTTTACCTTCGGAGCTTGTGGTAAAGGTGCTTTCCAGCTCGGAGAAGGTACTTGTGGTTGAAGAGCTGGAACCTTTCGTAGAAATGCAGGTTAGGGCTTTGGCGAACAAGCTTGGTATCTCCATCCCGATTACTGGTAAGGAGCTCATTCCTTTGGCTGGTGAGCTTTCCATATCCAAAGTAATGGAGGCTGTATGTAGTTTTATGAAAATATCCATACCAATAAATTCGTCGAGGATGGAGGAAGTTCAGGTGGCAGCAGACCTCACTCCACCTCGCCCACCTGTTCTATGCCCTGGCTGCGGTCACAGATCCGTGTTCTATGCCATCAATTTGGCTGAGAAGCGGCTCAAAAAGGGTAAAAAGGTCCCTGGGGGCTTCATAAAGCCCTCCGATATCGGCTGCTACACCCTGGGTTTTCAACAACCCCTGGAGGCTGTGGACACCAACTTCTGCATGGGCGCGAGCATCGGCATATCCAGCGGTTTTTCGAAGGTTGTTGACGAGCCAATTGTGTGCACCATAGGCGATTCCACATTCTTCCATGCCGGCTTGCCTCCCCTGCTGAATGCGGTGTTCAACAAGGCAGACATCACGGTGATAATATTGGATAATAGGACGACAGCGATGACAGGTTTCCAGCCTCATCCAGGCGTTGGTGTGACGGCAATGGGTAAAAGCTCAAAGATGGTTTCCATTGGGGATTTGGTAAAAGCTTGCGGTGTTGACTTTGTGAAAAATGTGAATGCCTACAATATTCAGGAACTTGTTGATGCAATAGAAGAGGCTGTAACATATGAAGGCCCAGCTGTTATTGTGGCCCAGGGATCGTGCAGAATGCTTGAACTCAGAGAGATGAGAAGCAAAAGTGAGGTCCCCAAGCCTGTAACAATTGATGAAGAGCTGTGTGTTGACTGTAGGCTCTGCATCGACAGATTCGGTTGTCCTGCAATGTATGTTTTAGATGATAAGGTGGCAATAGATACGAACCTGTGCAACGGCTGCCTTGTTTGCATGCAGGAAGAGGTGTGCAAAAAGGGGGCCATAAAGAGGACCGTAGAGGAGGGGGATTGATTTGCCCTCTGATAGTTATGATCTATTATTGGCTGGCGTGGGAGGTCAGGGGATCATATTTGCGGGACAGATCATTATGAACGCAGCCCTCAGGCAGGGAAACAGGGTCTATGGTTTTGAGGAGCACGGGATGGCAAGGCGCGGCGGCGCTGTTGCCACTCATATTCGGTTTGGAAAGGACATATACACACCATTGGTACCTCTTGGGAGAGGAAAACTGCTGGCTGCGTTCGAGCCCAGCGAAGCGCTGAGGCACATCAAATTCCTTGGACCTGATGCAGTAGTTATTCTCAATCGTACTCCCGTGATCCCGGTGAGCGTATCAGCTGGTAGAGGTTCATACCCGGATATCGATGAAATCGAGAGCGTCGTTATCAAGGTCTGCAGGGAAGTTTACTCGTTTGATGCCACTTCCTTGGCCGGGGAAGCTGGAAATCCAATCACGATGAATGTGGTCATGCTCGGTGCGATCTGTGCAAGCAAGGCTTCACCTCTGAAAAAAGAGGTCGTGAAGGAGGTTATTAAAGAGAAAACGCCTTCTTTTTTGAGGGATGTCAATATCAAGGCTTTTAATAGGGGGTATGAGGAAATTGGGGAGGATTGATTAATAGAAGCTGAATGTACTGAATATCTTAATTGACCACAGGCTTGAATTGGTAATAATTACTCTCATCGAAATATGCACATGTAAAGTTCTGGAGTGGGACATTTATTCGTTTGTTAAAGGCAAGGGTGTACAAAAACACCTGCTCCGCTGCTTTTCTATCCGAAAATTTGGCATCTGGCTTGTAATCTAACACATGAATCTGGTTGAACCGAACTTGCAATATATCAATATGGCCCGTTAAAGTATCAGGGAGTTTGATTCCATAGGTTTTTTTCTGTTTTTTAGTAAGTTCGCTTGGATGGAGAAATACTGGCAGTTCTGTGGCTATGGTTGCAGAATCGTTGATTAGCATGAAATCCTGCACCTTTTCATGACGTTCTTTGTTTGTCTTTGCTAGATTGAGGGCGTATTCCGCGAGTTTGGGTGCGTTGTTGTATTTAGTGACCTTTCTTGGTTTGATATCAATTCGTAGTGATGAGCATCTTGGGCTGTCTTTTCGGAACAGTTCATTTGGGCAGTGGTCAAATATCCCATTTATGTAGTGCTTTAACTCGGGGAATTTTTTAGCTGCGAGGTTGAGCTTTAATCGGTGGTATTTGAAGTTGTATATCTGGACATGGTGAAGCTTTTTTGATCTGATAACTGTTTTTGGGTCCAGAGAATATTTCTGTCTAAGATTTGTGAAGGTGCATATGCTCTTGTAGCGCCTGAGCCAAGAGTGGATCGTTTGAACGGGCACATCGATCCTGTAGTTTCGGGATAAAATGCTGGCTGTTTCTCGTTTGGTGTGTCCTCTATTATAGGCTGATATCGCCGTGAATATGATTTTAGGAGGGTATGTGACATGCTTCAGCGGCCGCTCTGTGAAGGTCTTATTGCAGGTTTTGCATTTGTATCGCTGAAAAACATCGCTCTTAGTCCTTCTGTGGCCTATTTTTATTACATTTATTTTTTTGTAGCAGTTAGGACAGTAGGGTATCTCAGAGGATTTGTTTTCAGATTTAGGCATATGCATAGTCCTGTTATACACCGAATTTAATATATGATTTTCGGTTGATATCAATCGGATTTAATATGAACGGTGTACACCGGATTTAATATTACATGAGGGATCATCAACCGCATTTAATATTGGGTTTTGGAGATCTGGCAGGGATGTTATATGAAATTCGGTGGATGGGTTGGTTTTTGCATGTCAAAAGGGGCAGTAAAAACGAAGGTATAAATAGTTATAAACCCATAATTAACCTCAAGGCTTTGGAAGGGAATCGCTTGGAAGGGCGTCTCTAATAAAGCTGGCGATAGAGGCGGCTAGAAAATGAAATCCAAGATGGTAAGCATATTTCTTTGTGTAGTGATGATAGCGAGCGTTTTTGGAGCCATTACATTAAATCTTGGACTACTAAGTATGAATGCGAGTGGAGAAGGGAGTCTTGAGGTCGAGGTCACCTCACATTTTTCGATTCTTAACTCAGCAGCACAATCTGCTATAACAGTTCATATTACTGATGGCA
Source organism: uncultured Thermoplasmata archaeon (assembly GCA_965371185.1). GTDB lineage: Archaea > Thermoplasmatota > Thermoplasmata. Next base: position 4,468 of record CBDUXN010000030.1, on the reverse strand, counting down.
CGAATCCAGTTCAAGGTGCAAATGTAAATCTAACAACAGATAATGGGGGATTGTTCAGCCCACAAAGCGGCACTACTGATATAAATGGCAATTTCACAAGCATATTCAACGCACCTACTGTGACAACACAGATGATCTGTAGAATCACTGCACAAGCAAACAAGACCGGATATAATAACGGTTCCGGATTTGTAGATATTACAATAAATCCTATACCGTGGCCGATGTTCAGTCACAACTGCAGACGCACTGGCATCAGCCCATATGATACGAACTCAAATCCCGGTACTTTAAAATGGAGTTACACGACCAGTTTTATAATACAATCATCTCCAGTAATTGACTCAGATGAGACAATATATATCAGAGACAATAATGATGTTCTATATGCAATATATCCAAATGGTATTGAGAAATGGAAGCTCACACTTCCTGGGGAAATGGACGCAATACCTACAATCGGTTCTGATGGTACGATTTACATCGGTTCTAGTGATAATAAATTCTATGCATTTAACCCGGATGGCACCGAGAAATGGAATGTTGCCGTCGACGGATCAGTTGTGACGTCCGCAGCAATCGGTTCTGATGGAACTGTCTATTTCGGTACTACGGATTTCGCAGATTTATATGCAATTAATTCAGATGGCACCGAGAAATGGAGATTCATGACTGGGGGCGGCCAGATAAGTCCACCTGGAATTGGTTCTGATGGAACGATTTATTTCGGGTCAAGTGATGATGATAAACTACATGCAGTTAATCCGGATGGCACTGAGAAATGGAATTTCACTGCAAATGACAACGTTCAATCTGCGCCGGCAATTGACTCAGATGGAACGATTTATGTGGGCTCTCGCGATAAAAACCTTTATGCATTCAACCCAAATGGTACAGAGAAATGGAGGTTCAAGACAGGTGGCTCTATAGGCTGGCACACATCAGCTGCAATCGGCTCCGATGGTACGATTTACATCGACTCCAGCGATAAAAACCTTTATGCAATCAACCCTAATGGCACTGAGAAATGGAGGCTCACAACCAGTGGTGGAATAACAACAGCACCTGCAATCGACTCCGCCGGAACGATTTATGTTGGGTCTAATGATAATAATCTTTATGCAATCAACCCGGATGGCACTGAGAAATGGAACTTCATGACTGGTTGGTTTGTGCACTCAACACCTGCAATCGGGTCTGATGGAACGATTTATTTCGGCTCTGCTGATAGTAAACTGTATGCTATCGGAACGCCTAATATACCACCAGTCGCAGAGGCAGGCCCAGACCAGACTGTGAATGAGGGGGATGTTGTGTCATTGGATGGAAGTGGGTCAATTGGTGGTACGCCTCCACCAGGTATCACACCTCCTGCTGATTTGGTGAGCTGGTGGCCGGGGGATTGGAATGCGAGCGATATTATTGACGGCAACCATGGAACATTACTCGACGGAACGACATTCGATGCGGGGAAAGTTGGACAAGCATTCAGCTTTGATGGAGTGAACGATAGGGTGAGTGTCCCTGACTCTGACAATCTCAAGATAACAGATTCTTTGACCATTGACGCATGGATCTACATCGAGTCGTTCCCGAGTCCGTCAAAAGGTGCTGGGCAAATTCTCTTTCGAGGTGATGATAGAAATTCTCTTGATCCTTACTATTTGACAACTCTGTCCAATGGAAAAATTAGATTCCACATAGAATCTCTTACAAACGCTGTGAATCTTGAGACTCCTATCCTAGAAGATCAGTTTGTACTTGTTGCAGCTACCTTAGATAATGCTACGGGTCTGATGAGAATCTATATTAACGGCACAGTGGCTGCAGAGACCATTACTGACGTGAGACCGTTTAGAGATTTAGAACCGTCATTTAACCCGGGTGTTGGTATTGGAAACCACGCCCCTTCTGCGATATTCAATCAGCCTTTTCACGGCCTTATAGATGAATTGGAAATCTTCAACCGCGCTCTCAACGCTTCAGAAATCCAAGATCTCTTCAATGCTGACAGCGCAGGCAAATGCAAAGGATTCGAAGGCAAAGCCCAAATCATCTCCTACGAATGGGATTTTGAGAGCGATGGAATCTATGATTATCAAGAAACTCCAAACATCGCACCAGATGGAGCCTTCGATGGAAAGACTACGCATATCTACGGCGATAACGGGGTATACACAGTGACCTTAAGAGTTACAGATGAAACAGGTGCTAACGATACTGACACCTGCATTGTTACAGTGAACAATCTGGCACCTAATATCGAGCCTTTTGGACCCTTCATAATTGAAGAGGGGGCCACCCTTAAAATCGATGCAAATGCCACCGATCCCGGAAGTGATGATCTGAACTTCACATGGGATTGGGGGGATGGGACATCTGACACAATATCAGTTTACTACAACAATGGAATCGACCCTGACCCATATCCAAGTCCATTCGGGACTTACCCATTCTTTGCAACAGACCCGGTTCAGTACATATATAGAGATAGCGGTGTTTACACAATAAATCTTACAGTGGAGGATGACGATGGTGGAATAACAATATACACTACCATTATCACGGTAATCGGTATATCTCCACCAACCCTTTATATAAACGAAAGCCAAGACGGGGAAGACGTAATCCTCTATTGGGACCCCCCCTCAACCCCAGGCATTGACCACTATTTGATATATCGCTCAACATCCCAGACTGGCTTCGATTTCAATACCATATGGGTGAATACTTCAAGTGATAATGAATCTGGCGAGCCAGAGCCCATACCACTCAGAACCATGTGGAACGATACAAATGCCTCAGTTCCCGGTAACTCCAATTTCGAAGAGCAATATTATTACATAATAAGAGCTACGAACACTTTCGACAGGGTGAGCAGAACCAGCAGGACAGTTGGGAAATGGACAAAGACATTTCCACAGGGAGTGTCAACCTTCTCTATCCCTTTGGAACCGTTAGTGACCATGAACACGACAATAGACTATTATCTTAAAGACATGAACGCCACATACATCAAATGGATGGACCCTATAAATTACATTTGGATGAAATACGGAGATGGTAGTGTAAACGATACGCAGATGAAGGTCGGCGAAGGCTATGAGATCGCCTTCGACTCACCTACAAACTACACCTTCCTTGGCATGCCAGGTGCGATGATAAGGTACAAAACAGGCGGGTTCACTGGCTTTGATTATAATACCATTGCCAGAAACCTCACAGCCATAGTGGACCCTATTACAGGAAATGTAACTCTATACTGGACACAACCTTCGAGTATGGACGGAGACGATAGTTATAAGGTTTACCGCTCCACAACCAGGGATGGTTTCGATAACGGTACAATCGTGCTTTTAGATACCCTCCCCTATGGCAACGAGACTTATGTTGATCCCGGGGCTGCGTTTTTATTTGACCAGTGCTACTATATGGTCATTCCTGCCAATGAAACCGATATCGAAGGTTCGAGTACCTACAGCATCGGAATCTGGACAGAGGAGTATCTATCTCAGTACGATACCTTTGGGATACCGCTAAAATTGAGCAATATCCAAACAGCGGATTGGTACTGCGATAACATTCCTGATACGGTAGGGATCAACTATTATAATGTGAGCGCACAGCGATGGAGCTGGCATTCCACGAGGATGCCAAAAGGGGCATTTGATCCCATATTGGTGATGACCATTGGTTATCAAATATCCACTTCGAGTGGGACTGAATTCACTTATATAGGGATTTAGAAGCGGTATTCAAGCGCAAAATTTCTGTGCATTAAAGAAGCCTTCATAAATGAACGATTTAGAGGATATCGACCACACTATGGGCTTTTGGATACATATCACCGAGCCTGGTGGGGTCCTATTACAATGCTCTGGAACCCAACCCACCGAAAACCAGAGCATCACTCTCTACCCAGGCTGGAACCTGGTGGGCTATCCCTCGTTGAGCAACAAGACTAGAACAGCAGCCTTGAACAACATTACCTTCGACACGGATGTTGACTCGATCTGGACCTATAAAGCCGAAAACCAACGATGGGATGAGATAGACCCCTCGGATTACTTCGAGATTGGCAGGGGATACTGGATTCACTCGAAGGTAACGAAAACCTGGGAAGTTCCAATTTAGGGGCGTAGAATCGTCATGAAAGCATAAAACTTTCTGTGCATCGTCAACGAGTGCAGTCGGCTGGGAAGATTAAATATGAGGGACATTCTACGCAGCCAAACTCGTAGTTGCTGGGAGAAGATGAGCTCCTAAGCATCTCCCTATTTTTCCCTTTTTTTCGAGGTTGAAAAGCGAAAAGTGTTTAAGGATTGATAACAATGTATATAACATTGGAGTTTGAGCCCAAGGAGGGTTGGTACGAACAAAAGACTGGCCTCGATTGAGATCGTGTGTCTGGTAATCACCGCAGGATTTTTCGGATTTATCACGTTTGAGTCTAATGTTGTGAGTGCAA
>CBDUXN010000029.1:0-26728 GCA_965371185.1 uncultured Thermoplasmata archaeon | reverse complement strand
GATGAAGTGTCCATTGATCCGCTCCATGTATCCATTATTGTATGATCATCAACATCGTTCTCCATTTCTATCACATAGCGTGTGGTGCCAGATGTTACCCTTGCACCTCTACTTGGAGGGCTTACCCATACTGCTTTGTCCAAAACCACAAGGTCTACTACATCACCGACAACTGTTGAGCTTTCAATCATTGTTGCAAATGTCGTATCTGTATAAACTTCAATATCAAAGTTATCTCCAGTTGCTGGCCTTACACCTACAACAGCATGGTCCAAGCTTTGAACATCAAATTGATAATCATCAGGGACAGGTGCGCTATCCGTTAGAGGGGTATCGTTTGCAAGAGGTGTCGGGCTGCTCATCTGCTGATTTATATTACCCGCAATTGTAAAAGCATTACAAATAACCAATAAGCTCAATATGAGCGTTTTAATTATCATTTACACGCCTCCCTCTAAATCTAACAGGCATTTCTACTATGCAAACTATGATATAAAAGATTATCTATGCACCCCAGCGGAGATGCAGTTAAGTTCTATATTCCTATAAAAGAGAATTTCGTATCATTTGAAGTGGATATTTGATAACCCCTCGTCATCACCATTATAGGATCATAGGCTCCTTCAGGCATTCTCGCGGAGTGCCAGCTCCATCTCTGCACATTGGAATTATAATAGTTTATACCCACTGTATCAGGGATGTTGTCGCAATACCAATCCACCGTTTGATTAATGCTCAGTTTCAAGGGTAGGCCAATAGTATCGTACTGAGATAGATATTCCTCTGTCCATATCCCGATACTGTAGGTGCTTGAACCTCTAACACCGCTGGCGTTGAAAGGAACCACCATGTAATACAACCTAACGCCAGGATTGTAGGCATTAGCGCCGATGTGAGTAGCTGCGGGGGTCCCAAAGCTAACAGGGGGACAGGCGTAGAAATAATCGAGATTCATGGCCCCGAAGAAGCCGTCCCTTTTATTGGAATAATACACCTCATACCAATCTCCCGGACCCATACTCGCTGGCTCTTGCCAGGTCAGGTTTACATCTCCATTGTTCTCAATAGTAATTGTAAGGTTGGTCGCCTCAGAACTTGAATTGAATCCTAGAAAACCAGTATCGTCATCATAACTTATCATCGCTCCAGGCAAACCAGTGAAAGTGTAAGTGGCCTGGCTATCGAATTTCACCTCATAGCCTTCACCCAATTTCATTTGTGTGTTGTTTATGCCACCATCTCCGAAGTTGTGCTGCACCCAAGTGTGGCTGACGGAATCCATGTATTTGATGTAGTCCGCGTTCATGCGGGTGGTTAAATTGTCTGTATCCAAAATATCGATGGGCTCCAAAGGCGATGAGAAGGTTGATACCCCCTGCAGAAATGTCTTCGTCCATTTCCCAACTGTTCTGCTGGTTCTGCTCACCTCACCGATAGTGTTCACAGATCTTATCACATAGTAATACTGCTCTTGATAGTCGGGGTTGCCCAGAAGGGTAGCGTTGGTATCGTTCCACATGGTCCTGAGGGGTATGGGACTAGGTTCGCCCAGTTCTTTATCTGCTGAAGTATTTTTCCATATTGTTTTGAAATCGAAATCACTCTGAGATGTTGAACGATATATCAAATAATGGTCAATTCCCGGGGTCAAGGGCGGATCCCAATAGAGTATCACATCCTCCCCATCCAGGCTAACGTTTATGTAAAGGAACGGAGGCAGCGGAGGAGGCATCAGAACCATAATTTCACATGTGTCTGTATCATTGAGTCCGTCGTTATCTGTTACTTTCAAAGTCACAATGAACAATCCGTTCCAATCATAGGTATGCGTTGGAGTTGGGCCAACTGCATCAGGTGGTGCTCCCGTTTCCCACCAGAGGCCATCATTTGCATCGAAGTCCCACTCGTAGAATTCTATTGTGCCATCTGGATCGGAGGAATTAGAACCATTGAACTGCACCTCATCATCTATATACACTGTTTGGTTTGGCCCTGCATCCGCGACTGGAGGGAGGTTTATTTCCACAGTATAAGCCCCCGTTCCACCGTCTTCATTCGTTATCACCAGTAAATAATCACCTGTTGTTAGCGCTGTGAGGCTAATTGATTCATTAATACCCACACCAATATTTGTTGATGCTGCAACTGCATCATCTCTTCCGCCTGTTGAACTAAAGATAAATAAATCCAAATCTGCAGTTGGGGGGACATCCAAAGTGATTGTATAGGTTGAATCCGAGGTGATATCTATAATTTCATAAGCGTCCAGAACTTCTGTAAAAGAGTTTAACTTCGTCCATCTATTTATATCTGGCGAAGTGGCATAGCCTATTCTGTAATTCGTTCCATCTTTGCCTCCATACCATATATGATATGTTGTCCCATCATATAGAACTGAGGGAAAGGCATGATCATAATCGTCCCAGGAGCCAGGTGGTCCTAATTCAAGCACAGGATTTACTCCGCTCTTTGTCCATAAAATACCATCTGATGACGTGGCGTAGCCTATTCTGCGAGTTGTACCGTCATTGCCTGTGTACCACATCTGGTATGTGACTCCGTCATGAAGAACTGATGGGAATTGTGTTTGAGTGTCATCCCATGAACCGGGAGGCCCTAGATCTAGAACCGGATTTGCCGGGCTCTTTGTCCATGTAATGCCATCTGGGGACGTGGCGTAGCCTATCCTCCAATTTAAGCCGTCATCGCCCCCATACCACATATGATATTTCAATCCATCATAGAGAACGGTAGTTGAGTGGAGATGATTATCCTCCCAGGTGCCAGGAGGCCCGAGGCCCAACACAGGATTCGCTGGGCTCTTTGTCCAAATTATACCATCAGGTGATGTAGCATAGCCTATTCTGTAAGTGTCGGTATTGTCAGCGCCTGTATACCACATATGATATATTGTCCCATCATAGAGAACCGATGGTGAATAAGCATGAATCTCATCCCAAGAGCCGGGAGGTCCCAAATCAAGCACAGGATTTGAGGGATGCTTTGTCCATGTAACACCATCTGATGATGTGGCATAGCCTAATCTACGGTGTGCTCCGTCCCAGCCTGAATACCACATACGATAAGTAAGCCCGTCGTAGAGAACTACTGGTAAATAGGCATAAGTATCCTCCCAGGAGCCGGGAGGCCCTAAATCAAGCACTGGATTTGCTCCAATTTTCGTCCACATGTTCCAACCTGGTGATGTGGCGTATCCTATCCTATAATTTGCGCCATCATGGCCCGCATACCACATATGATATGTTGTCCCATCATGGAGAACAGTTGGCCCTCCTACATGAGTGTCATCCCAAGAGCTGGGGGGCCCTATATCAAGCACCGGGTCAGATCCATTCTTTGTCCATGTAATGCCATCTGGTGATGTGGCATAACCTATTCTGCCATTTGATCCGTCACTGCCTCCATACCACATATGATATGTTACCCCGTCATAGAGGACAGTAGGCTCTACTAGGTAAGTGTCATCCCAAGAACCAGGAGGCCCTATATCAAGCACTGGGTTCGCTGGGTTCTTTGCCCATGTAATACCATCCGGTGATGTGGCGTACCCAATTCTATAATTTGAGCCGTCATGGCCATGATACCACATCTGATATGTCGTACCGTTATAGAGAACCATAGGCCCGCAGGCAATAAATTCGTCCCATGAGCCAGAAGGTCCGACATCAAGCACAGGATTTCCGGCATACTTTGTCCATGTAATCCCCTCTGGTGATGTGGCATACCCTATTCTAATGGTTGAACCGTCCACACCCCCATACCACATCTGATATGTTGTTCCATTGTAGATGACAGTAGGATGACCGATACCCTGGCTTTCCCAAGGACTCGGACCCGAAGTAAGCAATGGGTTTGAACCGCTCTTTGTCCATGTAATGCAATCTGGTGACGTTGCGTATCCTATCCCAAAACTTGTGCCATCACGACCCTCATACCACATATGATATATTATTCCGTCGTAGAGAATCGTAGGAGTGTACACATAATAATCATCCCAATAGCCGGGAGGACCAAGGCTAAGCACAGGATTGCCGGGAGAAGCATTCATTGCTCCACCCCATGTATCTGTTATTGAATAATCATCAACATCGTTCTCCATCTCTATCACATAGCTTGTGGTACCATATGTTACTCTTGCACTTCTATTTGGAGGGCTTGCCCATGTTGTCTTATCTAAAACCACGAAATCTACCACGTCACCAACTGATGTTGAATTTTCGATCAATGTAGTAAATGTCGTATCCGTGTAGACCTCAATATTGAAGTCGTTTCCCACTTCAGGTCTTATCCCTATTACCGCATGATCATCATCCAAGACTTCAAACTGATAATCATCAGGGACTGGTGCACCATTGGGAACAGATGTATCATTCGCAAGGAATGTCGTTGCGCATATCAGTTGACTAAAATTACCCAGAATCGAAAAAGCAGTTCCAATAATTAGCATGCATATTATCAGTGTTTTAATTTTCAATTCCACGCCCCTCCATATTTAGCAATAATAATATACAAGATTAAGTATAAAAAATTATCTTAAAATGGAGAACTATATGTTTCTAAAGCACAAAAGCCCCTTTAAATAAAGTTAATAGTAAGGACAAGTGGGAATCAAGCTTTAAACTCATATTTTAATATCCTGTAGCAGTCTATCTATCAATTCATTAACACCCATCCCCTTCCTTTTGGCCATCCTCCTAAGCTCCCTGATTATTCCCGAGCTGTACTGCACAGCCTTCTTCTCTTTGTTCACGAGTTCTGCTGGCAGCCCCAATTCCAGCGCCGCCTGCTTTAATATAATCTTTCTCTGCCTCCCATTTACTTTGAACTCCGCAGGTATCTGCGATGCCGTCCTTACAACCTTATCATCAAGATACGGTGTCTTGAGAGTCTTACCGAAATGCTCCGCGATCCTGTAGTCCATTTTGATGTCTTTCGTAATCAAGGTATCCACATCCTTATCCAACGCAACCGTCAGTTCATTTCTATCCATCTTCAGGTACCTTGCATATCCGCCGAACAGCTCATCAGCACCCTGGCCGCTTAGTATCAATTTTTCATGGATATTGGCCAGGCAGAGATACAAAGGCAGCTCGAAGGTTAATTTCACGGGATGCTTTGATTTTATTATCTTGACAACTTGCGGGATTGCCTCGATTATGTCCCCGATATCGATAACGATCTTCTTCAAATTCAAACCCAATAACTTTGATCCATGCTCTGCATTTGAGAGGTCTTGGGAGTCTTTGGTGCCCACAGTGTAGAGTGTGATATTGGCATTTTCCGCGCTTTTCTTGGCTAAAAAAGCGATAAACGAGCTATCAAGGCCTCCTGAGAAGAGTATTCCTATTTCACTCGCACCCTCAACATCTTTTGATACTGCATGGTATATGCTGCTTTTCACTTCTGACAAGTATTTTTCCATGCATCCGCCTACCTAATAGGTCATATTTAAACAATACTGAGTTAGTATGCTCCCTCAGAGCTGAGCCCTTAAATTTATCATTATTTATACTTTTCCTTCAACTCGGTCTTTACATAGTCTTTCATCCCTTTAGGACTAATCACATGCAAAAACAAGTTAAGGTCAGCTTTTTTAAATTCACGGAGTAAATAAAGAATTGCTACATATATGCCTAAACCAACTAGACCCACGGCTACTACCTCGTACCAGCGAACAATGTCAATGAACATCATAAGACCGAACAAGGCCAACCCCATAATACATGCGCTGAGGACATGTACCAATATATTGAGGGGTGGTTTTATCCTCAATATTTTGTAAGTAACTATCCCATATAAAACAAAACTGATTATTGCAGACGTTAATGTTGCCAGAGCTGCTCCAACCGCACCCATCCCGAACAACGGGATACCGTATATGCTGGTCGGTATTAATAGGATATTCAGGGAAATGTTTATTAGACCCACTGTTATGCCAATTTTTGCGATCATGCCTGGCTTACCAATTGCCATGATTTTATTGGCATATAGCATTGAGAAAGAAATAAAAAAGGAATACAAGGCCATTATTTGGAGTAAAATAGATGCATTAGCTGCAATACTTCCGCTAAGCAGATATAATATCGGTTGACTGAGCAGGATTAAAAGAACGACGCCCGGAACAACGATCATAGAAACATATCTTTGTGAAATTCGTGAGAGCTCTCTTATCTTTTTTAAATTTTTTTTTCCGTGATATCTTGACATCTCAGGGAAGAGTAGGGTAGTTAACGCTATTGGAACCATGAGAACTATGGTAACGATCCTCTCCACAGCAAAGTAATATCCTACAGCTATTGAACTCCAGAATAATTGTATCATTACTTTATCAACATTCCTCATAACCGTGCCTAAAGCCCCGGAAACGATCAATGGGAGCGAAAACCTAAAATAGCTTTTAAAGAGAGGTTTATCGAATTTTTTGATAGGGTAGCCCCTGAAGAGTACCATTGAGACCATAAAAAAGACGGCAATGCCGAGGATATATGCCCCTGCAAGAGCGTAAACACTCAATGAAAACACAGCAACCATGATGATAATAGGTACCCTAATAACAGGGTCAAGAATAGTTGGTATTTTCTCCTTCGCTGTTTCCCTTCTAGCCGAAAATGTATGGGTTGCTATATTACCTAGCTCTAAAAACACATAGAATAGCAACATTAGGTAGATAACAATTTCATGTTCGGCACTTTGAAATCCTCTCCCAACGATGTATTTCCAAATAAGGATAGAACCTACTACAACTCCTATCAGCATACCTATAAGTGCTATTTTAATAACGATATAAGTCCCTATACAGCTTCCTAAATCCCTCCCTTCTGATACACGTTTGATATGTGCTTTAGAAAGCCCTAAATTGGTAATGAAGGAGAATAACCCAACATAAGCCAAAGCAAAAGCGACAACACCATACTCGTAATCTAGCCCGTAACGATATATGAAGATCAGCCCTACATATCCTAAAAAACTCACGACGATCATGCTGATTAAAATAAGGGTCGATTTCCTAGCAATCAACTTTTTTCACCTTCGATTGTGAACGATGCTAGGGTTTAAAAAGATATCTAGAAGTATTGCCCACTATTAAAGAACAAAAAATATTTATTACAATATACTATACAATCTTCACCAAATCAAGGAGTTAACGATTCAAAGGGGATCCATTATGGAACAAAATCGCGTCATAGCAATAATTCCTGCTAGGGGGAGTTCTAAGGGAATACCAAAGAAGAACATAAGATTGTTGGACGGTAGACCTCTTATTTATTATGTTATTAAAGCCGCCAAGCAAAGTACCAAGATAGAAGAGGTTTATGTTTCTACAGAAGACGATTATGTGGCTGAAATATCAGGCATTTATGGAGCAAAAGTGGTCAAACGCCCAGAAGAGTTATCCAAGGATGATGTACCTATCGATCCCGTGATACTGCATGCGTTGCCTGTTATTGAGAAAGAAACCGGAAAAAAATACGATTTGATAGTAACTATACAGCCCACATCGCCTCTTCTGTCCCCAGCAACAATTGACAAGGCAATTGAGATCATGGAAAGTGGGGAATACAACACCCTCATATCGGTTAAAGAGGACACACACCTGTATTGGACACTTAAAGATGGAGGTCATATCCCCCTCTATACTGAGAGAAAAAATAGACAGTACCTAGACCCAATATACAAAGAAACTGGTGCAATAATAGTCACCACAAAAGAAATCATGGGCAAAGGCAAACGGATAGGTGACAAAATATATATTTTCGAAGTACCCAAGGAGGAGAGCATAGATATCGACTCTTACGAAGACTGGTGGGTGGCAGATAATATACTAAAAAAGCTGACAATCGTATTTAGAACTGATGGGGATAGAGATGTTGGGTTGGGCCATGTCTATCGTGCAATCTCCCTGGCAAATCACTTAAACCTAAACCATAATGTAACATTCTTAATGAACGAAGACAAGGAGCTAGGAATTAAGAAAGTGAGAGAATACAGCTACCCAATACAGACTTTTAGAGACGAAGACACCTTATTTGAACGTTTAAAGGAGATGAAAGTGGATATTGTAATAAATGACATCCTAGATACGGAAAAGGAATACCTCCAAAAATTGAAAAATAATGATTACTTTGTCGTTAACTTTGAGGATTTAGGGGAAGGTTCTGAGCGTGCCAACATCGTCATAAATGCCCTTTATGAACACAGCTATCCCCCAAAAAACCATTACTATGGCTACAAATATGTCTGCCTTAGAGACGAGTTTTATATTTTCCCCCACAAAGAAGTTCAAAAAAGTGTGAAAAGAATTTTGATCACCTTTGGTGGAACTGATCCCAACAATTTAACATTGATGACCTTAAAGGGGATTGAAAAAATAAAATTGAAGAGTATAGATATTACAGTCATTCTCGGTTTGGGCTACAGTTCTAAGGATGAATTATATGAATATGTGAAAGAACTCCAAATAAATGGATTTTCCATTGAGATTAAAGAAGACATAACAATGATGGCAAAAGAAATCTACAACGCCGATATCGTCGTTACTTCCAATGGAAGGACAGTGTATGAGGTGGTAAGTATTGGCGTTCCGTGCATATCAATATCTCAAAATGAAAGGGAGATGAGGCACTTGTTTTCCCACGAATCAAGAGGTATAATGAATCTTGGGATTTCCTATAAAATGTCGGAAGATATTATTGGGTTAAATATAAAAAAATTGGTTGAAGATTATAATCTGAGAAATAAAATGGGTGAAAGACTCCTAAAATTCGATTTGAGGAAGGGCATAGACAGAACCATACTGCTAATTCTCGATAGATATTACCAATGGCAAGGGGACAGAAACGGTGATTAGCCAAGATATTTAGTCGAATAGGTTACTGATAGGAGAGAATAGAAATGGAGGAGTGGATAGATCGAGTTTCTGGCATCGTCAAGGAAAAATATGAATGGTTCGAGCCAGAAAAGATTGTAATAGAGCATTTAAAAGAATATAGAAACATATTAGAAATAGGAAGTGGCCTTGGCCGATATACATCGCTAATACCATGGGTTGTTGGTTTAGAGTACTCAAATCATTTCATAAATTACTGCAAAAAAAATGTAAAGGGGATATTCTTAAGGGCTGATGGCTTTAATATCCCTATAAAGGATAATGTTTTTGAATGTGTTTTTTCTTCTGGAGTAATAGAACATTTTGACAATCCTGAAAAACTGGTTAAAGAGCATGTTAGAGTGTGCAAAACAGGTGGGGTCGTGATAATAACCGTTCCTGCAAGAGACTCTTTCGATTATAGAAGGTTCGAGTTATGGCGAAAACACCTGGCCACTGAAAAAGAGGCCGATTGGCATTACCACGGAAGAAGAATCACTGATGGGGAGATCTACGAGTTACTAAAAAGGGCAGGTTTAGATAATATCGAAATTTTCCACGTAGGAGTGCCATTGCGCGGCAGCATTTTTGGATCGTTGTCTTTTCTTAAAACATTCCCATCGAACCCATCCATCGATTTATTCAGAGGAGCTATTTTCGAAGGCGCAGGCTTTATGATATCCACCAAACCCTTTAGAACAATCACGGGAGATGGTGTATTAAAAAAATACATGAAAACACATGGCTATTATCTTTTTTCTATATCCGAAAAGGTCGGTGGCTTGAAAAATCAAGCCACTGATATTCGCATAAGAGAGTATAAGGATTTATATAGCGTTCTGGAATGTCCACATTGCAATAATGGCCTTCACAGGGAAGGTGATTTCCTTTTATGTGAGGCCTGTGGATTGAGCTATCCTTTAAGGGAAGGCATTCCTTTCTTAACCCGAGAAGATGCTATTGAGAGGAAAAACAGGTGAGGAGATGCTATGAAGGAAATAAAAATCGGCGGAAAAATAATATCTCAAGGAACCAAACCTTTTATTGTGGTGGAAGTTGGTGTCAATTATTACGACATTGCAAAAAAGGATGGCATCAGTCCCATGGAAGCTGCAAAATTGATGATAAGTGAAGCTGCTAAAGCAGGTGCGGATGCCGTTAAATTTCAGACATACAAAGCAGGTAAGCTAGCATCAAAACATTCTCCCGCATATTGGGATACAACAGAAGAAACTACCACATCGCAGTATGAATTGTTCAAAAAATTCGATAAATTTGAAGAGAACGAGTATAAAAAACTTGCAGAGCACTGCGAGGAACAAAACATTATTTTCATGTCAACCCCATTTGACGAAGAAAGCGCGGATTTCTTGGATAATCTGATGCCAGTCTATAAGATTTCTTCCTCAGACATCACCAACTGGCCCTTTATTAAAAAAATAGCACAAAAGGGAAAACCGATATTTCTATCTACCGGGGCATCAAACATCAACGAGATCCAAGATGCCGTGGATATCATTAAACAATCGGGTAATGAGGAAATAGTTGTTATGCATTGTGTACTCTCGTATCCAACTAAATTTGCTGATGCGAATTTGAATATGTTAACCGACCTTCGAATCAAGTTCCCGGATCTGATCGTTGGCTATTCTGACCATACCAAGGCAGATGAGGATGCATTGGTACTGATTTCTGCTTATTTATTGGGTGCAAGGGTTATTGAAAAACATTTTACACTTGATAAATCATTAACTGGAAACGACCATTACCATGCCATGGACCCTTCTGATTTGAAGAAATTCGCAGAAAAAATAGGTTTTATTCACGGCCTTCTCGGCGAGGAGGAAAAAAAACCTGTAGAGTGTGAGTCATCTGCCAGGAGATATGCTCGAAGAAGTATCGTTGCAAAAACTGACATCCTGAGGGGAACGGTGATCACCAGGGAATGCGTTACCTTCAAGAGGCCCGGTACCGGGATACCGCCAAAAAATCTGGAATTGATAATAGGCAGGAGAGCAAAAAAGGACATAGAAAAAGATGATATCATAAGAGAGGAGGACCTCATTTAAAGCAACGTTAAATATTTTAGTCTGTAGGATTCATGTTGATCCAAATTCGGTTGTTGATTCATAATCCCCTTATGTATGAGGGCTTTTCTCCACACTTTGTAGCATTCGCTATCTCTTCTCCATACGCCTTTTGCATATTAACCAAAATAACCGATAATTTGTGAAAATCGGAGGGGAGCTTACCCATCTCACCTAAAGTATTTGAATAGATGGCGGCTGTCAATCACAGGGATTAATGGGGTAGAGAGCCTTCTCCTCTTTCCCATACTTAAATAAGGGGGTTTAGGTCAAGGGGTGTTTCGTAGGGAAGCGCTCACTAAAGAGTTTGAAAGGATATTCAGCATGTTCAAGTCGAAATTTCCGATAATCTATGCAACCTTAGAAAATCTATTAGTTTGATGTAAAAGTGCTCATATATCCATTTATCTACAGGGAAATCAAAAAATAAATGTTGGGAGCGTATTTTTGCTAACAAAGCGAAAAAGACTTCCGGGAACATCCGCAACTGAAATGTTCTAAAGATTTTTTTCATCTCAGTCTCAGGGTAAAAGGAACGGCTCATATAGTGTACGACCCTTTGAAGGAATTTGGGGTCCTTCTGCCAGGGTTGTCCATAACTCCTTTCAGTATATATCCGGATGTAATCCCCACTAAACCACTCTCGAAGGGTTGTTGGCTCTTTAAACAAACCCTCAGCTATAATCTTACTACATAACTCGCTTCCGGGATACGGTCTAAATGTGACGAAGCCACCTACAAGGTTCGGACACAATCGCATAATCTCATTGGCAAGTTTTATAGTCATAAAAATATCTTCTTTCTTTTCACCGGGAAGTCCTATTATAAAAGAATATGCCGCGAGAATTCCATACTTATTTACCATTTTCGCAGAGTTAATAATATCCTCCACTGTGATGTCTTTTTGCATCATTTTCAACATACGTGGTGAGCCAGACTCAGCACCAATTGTGCAGCTTCCCCAACCGCTTTTTTTTGCTAGCCTCATAAAATCATCGTCAACAAATTTAGGTCTAAAATAATCTGCACGACATTCTGCGAACCATTCAATGTTTAGATTTCTATCTATTATTTCCGTACATATCGCTCGTGCTCTCTTAATATTAACGAAAAAGTTATCGTCAATGAAGCCTACATTAGTAACATTGTATTTATGGACTAAATATTCTAACTCATCAGCAACTTTTGTTGCACTTTTCATTCGGTACCTCTGGTTCCCTGTGACTTTATTAATACAAAATGCACAACGATGTGGGCATCCCCTACTGCTTTGATATTTGAGAGGTCTTATTTTCTTGATACCTCTCACAAGCAGGTAGCGTTCTATATCAATAAGGTCATATTCTATTGGTGGCAGTTTATCCATGTCTAAGTATTCTCTAGGAGGATTAACTTTGATTTCCCCATTTCCTTTATAAACTAACCCTCTGATACCTTTGAACGGTGCATTCGATTCCAACGCTTTGACAAGCTCCAACAAGGTATATTCGCCTTCACCGACAACAACAAAATCTACTAATTTATCTTCACAGGTTTGTATAGGGAAAAGTGTAGGATGCCAACCCCCCCAAACAATAGGAACATCAGATAATTTTTTTATTTTTTCACTTATCTCAACGGCATTTTTCACCTCAGATGTTACAGAAGTAATACCTACAAGCAAAGTGTCATTTAGCTCCCTTGATATCATTCCCATATGGTCTTTCTCCCAAGTAACATCTATGATTTTAACTTTATATCCCTCTTCATTCAAAACAGTGCCCAGGTGTAATAAGTTTAAAGGTGGGTACTCAGTAGGATATCGAAACGTTATGTTTTCCGGCCTTATCAAAAGTATTTTTGGCATATTTTAGCGCACCTAACGTGTGGGCATTTCCATAACGGGGAAATTGTCAATCCTAGCAAAGTTTCCCATCAAGAACATTTTTCATTCATTGTCAGAGTCTATTCTCAAGGGGGAGATAATATACTGCTAATTATTAAAATTTTCTGAATATGTATGTTAATGCAAATTTGGAAGTTGACCTATAAAAAATTGCCCTATACTTAGGGATCTACGACAAAGAATATCATAGGGGTATGCCTTACTTAATGCTAGTTTCATGTTATTTATCAACAGTTATGTAACGGGCTTTCTACTCATCATCTCTTCGATCAACTCGACAACTCTACGCGTTGATTTGCCGTCAACTTTATAAGCGTGCTCGTATACAAATCTCTTTCTCGCCTCCTTGAGCTGATTTTTCGTATTCTCATCGTAAAGCGCATTTTTAATGGCCGGCAGCAGTTCTTTTTCTCTGTAGACTCCAAGGGCAGCACCGCTTTGAGCGTAGGGCATAGGATCTATTTGTCCTGTTAGGTTCACCACAACCACAGGTTTGTCCAAAATCATGGCCTCGATTGCTGTGGTCGAGTGTACAGTAATCATGGTGTCACAAGCATAGAGCGCTTCATGGACACTGGAACTCTTTGGCACGAAGGTTGCTTTTACACCTTCGTTTTGCGCTATTGTTTTATTCCACAGCTCGTCCTCCCCGGGGTGTGGTTTAATCACGATCTGAAAGTCGGGCAATTCCTTAAGAGCCCTGAGAGCGGCCCTTAAAAAGGCTTCTCTGTGCCGTTCTTGAAGGGTTTGGGTCGTAATGAGAGCTATTCCTTTCTTTGGGTCTAGGTCGAATTTACTGCAAAATTCCTCCCTGCTAAAATGCTTATCTGGCACAGCCAAAATGTCATATCTCGGCTGCCCTGTCACCGCCACCATATCCTCTGGATACTTACATTCCTCTTTCAATACACGATGAACGAATGGGCCATAAACCGCTGTTTTATCGGGAATAGGGCAGTGCATGGGTGAAAGCTCCCATTCTTTATTGATCTCATCAGATGTGTGAAAATACCCATGATGAAAGGGGTGGATTATGCCGTGCTGAAGAGCCAGGCTCGGTATTCCCATGATTTTGCTTGCAATCACTGCGCTCCTCCCATGGGGGCCGTACTCGTTAACGATGAGAACCAAATCAGGTTTCTCGCGTTCAAGAAGCCTCAGAGCCATATTTATATACAGTATTACATGGAAGGCCTCTTTGCCAAAGAAATTCTCTAAATCCTCCGAAAACACATCATAAAAAGAGCGCCCTTCAAATGTTAAACTATCCTTGAATTTTCTGTTATTGCTAATGTTCTGCCATATTTTTTTGTATTTTTTACTCTCCCGCAGAGCCTTCCGCACCGTGCCTAAGGTCAAATAGACCTCAAAAGGCACCCATAAGCCTCTTTGGTGACCCCGTTTTTCGCGAAGTGTTTTAAGATTCAAAAAAGACCTTACATCCGCTTCAACAGCAAGAATTTCATAGCCCTGTTTCTCAAGTGCATTCATCATCTCATCAAACTGTCTATCACCCTTCTTTTTCTTCTTGCCTTTATAAATGCTTCCCCAGCCCACTGATTCAGTGATGAGCAATATCTTTGCCTTACCCGTTTTCTTTTTTACTCTCTCCAAAAGCATGCGTCTCCCATACAAAGCTCTCAAGAGATACCTACAGCTGAGATAGAACTTTACTATCGAGTTGTTTAATACCTTTTTTCTTCCCTTATAAGGTGCACTTTTTTCAAGCGTATATTTTATCTTATAAATAAGATAAGAATCGATAAACCACCATAATGATGTGTTCTTATATGTTAAAAGTTCTCTAAAATTTTTTCCATCTACAATCTTAAGGTTCGACCAGGTCTTCAACCAGACCTGCGCCTTTTTAATATTAAGGTCTTGAGTCATATTGTATTTGCACCAACGTAGGGATGACCAGGAGCAATATAAAAATATCGATACCATATGGTAGAATGCCAAGATTATATTAAAACTACAAAATCTACTATGTCACCATTAGATGTCGAGCTTTCAATCATTGTCGTAAATGATATGTCTGTATAAATTTCAAGATCAAAGTCATCACCAGCCTCAGGCCTTACCCCTACTACTGCATGATCTTCGCTCCTGACGTTAAATTGATAATCAATTGGGGGAATGTCACCAGCATCGATAACTGGTTTATCGTCTAGTAATATAGGCTGCGCACCTGCATACAGAACACAGCAAAACATCTCTAAAACAGAGGTTGTAGCCAAAAAAAAGGTAAATATCAGCGTTCTAATTTTCATTCTCTCGCCCCCTCTAAATCTAACGAAAATAATATGTAAAGTGTGGTATAAATAACTATCTTTGCAACAATAGTGTTTATTAAGTTAAGGAGTGTGTCTGAGAAATAGAACACCTCCTCACGGATAGGGATTTTGTTGTAAAAAATCGGGGGGTTTCAAGGTCGAAATGGTGTTTCATAGAGAAAAATCTTGGAAAACTCGATTACTAGGACAGGCTCTCATCCTAAATTTTTGTTTTTTCGCCCCTCCAGCCATCAGAATCGCGGAAAGAAATACCGAAGGGTTCATTAACCTGTATAACTATTTGGGTAAAAAAAACTGAGGAGGGCATGAAATGCTTGAGGCGATCTCAGAGATCATGGGGATGCAGGTGTATACTCCAAACGGCATTTATATTGGTAATGTGGACAATCTGGTCATGGATATGGATAATCAAGAAATAAACGGCATTTTCATCGCGAATTCGAATCCACTGCTTGTGGAGGGATCGAGAAGTATAAACATACCGTACAGATGGATTCAAGCCGTGGGCGATGTGGTAATCCTAAAGTATTTTCCAAAAAGGGTGGCATTTGCCAGGGAGGAGATCGTCGAATTCTGAAGTTCCCCTTTTTACTCGTCAGTTTCTTCGCTGCCCTCAGGTTCTTCAGTTTCCTCAGGTTCTTCTGTTTTCTCAGGTTCTTCTGTTTTCTCAGGTTCTTCTGTTTTCTCAGATTCTTCTGTTTTCTCAGGTTCTTCAGTTTCCTCAGGTTCTTCAGTTTCCTCAGATTCTTCAGTTTCCTCAGATTCAATTTCTTCTTCTCCAACTTTCTCTCCAAAGGCAACTCTTCTTGTCACCTTATGAATTCGCACATCCAGTTCATCCCCTACCTTGGTCCCTGGAACGAAAACCACGAAACCTTCGATCTTAGCTATCCCGTCTCCTTCCCTTCCCAAACTCTCTATCTTCACCGTGTAGGTCTCACCTTCCTTAACGGGTGACGACCTCATGGGTCGGGTACCATACATATCATCCTGCATCTCAATACACATCCTGCAATCCTAAAATTAGACGAACAAAAACCGCATGAAAACTTGTTACAAGAATTCATCCACGATTTTTTTCACAATTCTTGAATCTCCGAGTTAAATGGGTTTATTGCGCAATCTCAGGATTTACGAATCCCCATAAAGGTTGTGTTGATAAAAAACTTTTGGTAGAAATCTGAAGGTGGTCAACGGTCCTCCAGTATTTTAAAAAGCTCTTTCACTTTGAGCTCTATTTGATACCGGATTTCTCGGTAAGTCTCCACAGGTTGCCCTATTGGGTCATCTACGCCCCAATCTTCCACCAAACCCTCTGCAAGGTCCATCTCAGGCAGTTCGACACCGCATCCCATCACCACGACCTTGTCAGCCCATTGAATATCCTCATTTGACAAGGGCTTCGGATACTGGCCTGAGATATCGATTTTCCTTTCGGCCATCACCTGCTCTGCCTTACCGCTCACGGCTAGGGCAGGCTTCGTTCCAGCGCTCCTTATCTCCGGTTCCTGCCCCCCCAGATGCCTGGCGAACCCTTCGGCAATTTGGCTTCTGCAGGAGTTACCAACGCAGACGAACAGCACTTTTTTCATAACCTACACCCTATCAACCAAAACGATCCATTATGGAGCTAATGCGCCTCATATTTGACCTCTAAGACCTCAGGCAGTTCAAGCAGTTTGGAGATGAATCCTGTTAAATTGCTGTGCTTTCCATGAGCCGTAAGGGTGATCTTGAAAACGTCTTTCTCCTTGATCACATGAAGTTCGGTGAAATATATGTCCATATCCTTCATTAAACGCTTCGTGCTTTGGAGGATGGTTGTAGATGGCTTCGAGATCACGGTGAACTCGGAATCCTTGATACCGAACTCTGAGATAGCTTTCTCAACCCTTACCATAATCAAAAGAACGAACACAACCAACAGGGAGATAGTAACTGCCAAGTAGAACAGCCCCATACCCGCGCACATTCCCGCCCCTGCCACAACCCATATCGTCGCTGCTGAGGTTAGACCTCTAACAGAGCCTCTGGCCCTGATTATCGTACCCGCGCCCAGAAAGCCGATACCTGTGATTATCGGGCCTATGATGCGTCCTGCATCTTCCTGGTACAATTCAGAAACCTTCAGTCCAAAGATAACGAAGAGGCAGGAGCCTGTGGAGACGAGAATGTTGGTTCTTAGACCTGCGGGTTTGTCCTTGAGTTCACGCTCAAAGCCTATGATGCCACCGCATAACATGGCGATGAATATTTTAACTATATCCATGAGCAGCTCTTCGTCCATTCCTGTTGTGCTCATACCTGAACGATTGTCCTATTCGTTAATATCCTTTTTGGTGAATTTTAGACAAGGTCCAAGTCCAACCCGCAGATATCGCTCAGTTCTTTGTAAAGGCCAAGGATTCGTTCTGCCGCATCCTTATAACCCAATTCCTCAAAACGCCTAACTATCTCTTCCACGGACCTCTTAATGTTTTCTTCTATCAGGTTATCTGCGTGGGCCACGATCTTTTCCTCTAAGGTCCTGGGCACATAATCCTTTGGCGGCAATCCAATTCTCTTTGCATCCTCCAAGGCGATCCCTGCACCGATATGCCTTTCGATTATCAGCACAACAGCCTCAGGCAATCCAAGCTCTTTGGCGATCTTCGCCCCTTCTACCGCATGGTCTACGCCGTGCGTCCTTCCCCTGCCGATATCATGCAGAAGTGCGCCAACGCTCACCAATTTTATATTTGCATGGGCGAGCTCGGCTATTTTCAGCGCCAGCTCTTCAACTGCCAGGCAGTGATTTATCACACTTTCATTGCATCCTGAGCGCCTTAAGAGATCCAGGCATTCCTCTCTCGTAGGCAGTGCTTCATTCATCCCGCTCCACGACCTTTTTTCCTTTTTTACTGGGCACAACCTTGATTTTTCCTTGAAAATCCCTTCTCAACCCTTTTCCAACCAATAACCTGTCCATAAAAACCGCCAATGCCGCAACCTCTGAATGCGGTTGGTTTCCCACCGCTACATTGAAATCCGCAGCTCCGAAGACCTCCCCAGGAACCTTTTCTGCACCCACAACCACGAGCATGTCCTCGTTCTCTGATATTTTTTGAATTACATCGTCTATATGCTCTCCGTACATTGTCAGATGCACTTTTATACCTTTCCACTCTTTGATTATCTTTCTCCATTTCACCCCGCTTTTCACCCTGAAATCTCCACCAAATCTGGCGGTGACATCCCTCAGCGTGGTCTCAATGCCCTCGTCCTTTGCAGAGATCAGAAGTTCATCTGCACCAAAGGCTCTGGCAACCAGACCAACATGCGTGGTCATTCTCATGTCTCTTTCCTTTCTATGGCCCAATCGCAGCACCGTTATCATCCTATCACCGAGGGGAACGAATATGGGGTATGGCAATTTAAAATTTGTGAGCAGTAGGGAATCGTCGCCTTATTGATCATTCCAGCAGTAACGCTAATGCTTACCCCGCCTCGATTAATCCCGCTCGCCGCCCCCTCCTCCGCCCCTACTTCCCACCTCTCCTCCTCCCGCCTTTACGATCTCAGAAGAGATGTAGAAAATTACAAATCTGAAGTAGGGATATCCAGGTTTGAGGAGAAATAGAATTACATGAGCCCGTTTAAAAGACCAGAAAGCTATATATCGGCCCTGTCAAAGGCCTGGGATGATCTCGGCGCTCTCGACCCAGTGGAGATAGCAGGAAATAGCGGCGCGTCTTATGACACCGAGAATGGCGAATTCGTTCTGACATTTCTAGGGGATGAATACCGCATCTACAAATCGAGAACGGTGAGAGATGCAGAAGGTAAAGATGCAAGACCTTTTATTGCGGTGCTTCTGCTCCATTATCTAGTATACGCCAAGGACATCGAGCTGGAAGGCAAACTTATTTCCTTTCGTGAGCTGGAAGGCGGCGAGGTTTACTACAGTGCATTCCAGCGAAGGGCGATTTTTCCCATAACAAAGGTCTTTGGTTATGATTTTGGGGCCTTCAAAGAGGCAGGAAAAAGGTTAGGGGCAGTTGATGGCGCTCACGGGGATATCTCGATCAGGGTGGACGTTTTTCCAAAGATACCTGTTACGGTCATACTGTGGAAGGGGGACGAGGAAGTTCCATCCACCTCGAACATGCTTTTTGACGCCTCTATAAAGGAGCTTCTTCCAACTGAGGATGTGGCTGTGATAGGCGGCTTCGTTGCTTCAGCGCTCATAAAAAACATGAAAAAACGCGTTTGACAGGGAAGCGCCTCCCAGCTGAAAAAATTTTCTACCAATCCTCTTCCCGTTCGTATTCCCGGGGCCGGTTCTCCCTTCTATCGTAGCCTCTGGGTCTGGTTTCTCTCCTTTCGTAGCCCCTTTGTCTCTCCTCAGGATATATGGGTTTTAACGACCTTTCCAGGTCTATAGCCTGCTGTTCCAGCTGCTCGGCCTCCTCCTTGTATATGAGGCTCAGTTCCCTGGCCTTGGCAGCCTTCTTCCTGTGCAGGGCGGCTTTCTCCCTCTGATGAGCTGATTTGCTGCGTTTCGTGGCTGCCTTCTCCCTGAGCTTGGCGATCCTATGTTCCGTTTTGGCGGCATCCCTGATCTTTTTGGCCTCGTTTATCTCGGGTGTCTGGTATCTGTCCCTCTTTCTCAATGGACCTGTCAAATAAACAACCATCTAAACCCCCGCTTTCTTTCAATGGTTATGCTTTACATCATATTTAAGAGTTCTATTCCCTGTGGTCAAGTATGATAATTTTAGCCCACCATCGCCTCACCACCATCTCCCTCCGTCCACCCTGATGAATCACAAGGTAATGAGATGCCGCGGGCGTGACTCGAACACGCGACTTTCAGATCTTCAGTCTGACACTCTCCCAACTGAGTTACCGCGGCATAAAGCGGTGTATAGCAGAGCGGTAACGGATTCAATTGGCTCCTTCCGGACACGAAGTGTATGGAAGCTAGTGGACGAAAGTCCACGCAGCCAACTGAGTTACCGCGGCATTAAGCGGTGTATAGCAGAGCGGTAACGGATTCAATTGGCTCCTTCCGGACACGAAGTGTATGGAAGCTAGTGGTGCGGAAGCACCACGCAGCCAACTGAGTTACCGCGGCATAAAGCGGTATATAGCAAAGCGGTAACGGATATGATTGGCTTCGCTGTATATTGAGCGTGGGCTGTATCGGCATAGTATTATTAAAATATAGCGACAAATAAACTCAAGAATCAAGAGCTAATCAGGTTGAAGAGAAGGGCCATTAACCCCCTCATGCACCCCATTGCGAGAATCTGTCCTCGAACCTGTAATACATGTATTCCTTGACCGTGTGCTGATAGATCTTTGTATATTCCTTTCCCTCGCTTTCGAACTGGACAGTAATAAAGATATGATAGTATTCGTACTGATCGCCAAAGAAGTATACGTTGTCAAAACTGTGGGATGAATGGGCATCCAGATCGGACAGATTGTATCTTCCTTTGGCAACAATGCCGCCTGTTGAATTGACTACTGTAACGTTCAATTTAAGTTGCTGGATACCCAGTGTGCCTTCGTTTTGGACCTTGGAGTCCAGGTTGATGACCAATCCAGAACTCTCCTTGTATACAGTTATGACCTTCAGATCTATGCGGGGGATTATGAAGTGGATCGACAGAGCGATGACCAGAAGCGCCACGATCACGATTACTATAATTATCGAGACGATACGTCCGAGGTTCTTGCGTTCTCCTGGGCCGCGCTCCAACACCTCTGGCTCGTAAATTCTTTCCACCACGGGAGGTTTCGTTTGTGCAGCACCGGTGGGAGCGTAACATCTGGGGCACTGGGAGACAGACTGGTAGAGTATGAGGCCGCACTCAGAGCATCTCGTTCTTTCTTCGTCCCCTATCATCTTCTTACCTACCTACATCCAATACTTATTGAGTTATCCTTAACTGAATATCGAGAGGAATACAGAGAGAATGGGTGCGGGAATGACGGTATGTGAAGTACCCTTCTCGAGGTCCACAGAACCGCCGTTTATCAAGATGGTGGGCGGTGATGGCAAACCGTTCTTGGTTTTGAAATCGATGAGCGCTATGACAGCCTTATCGCCGTCGCTCTCATGATCCACAACCACCTGAACCTCGCCGCCCTTTGTCCCATCAATATTTATTATTGGTACATTCCCAAACAGCATGTCAACCTTTACTTTGAAGCTGCTGAAATCCTTACCCACCATCTCGATTGATTTTGTTTTATGTCCTTCTGTGATGGGCAGGTCCATGGCATGTATCCACATGTAGTCCACGCCTCCCGAATCGACGCGGTACTCATCATTTGAGTATTTTGCGTTTATGTATGAACCGATGTTTACAGCCTGTAGTTCTACCGTGCCGACCTGTCCCATTCCCTTTCCGTCTGCAAAAATGTAGGCATCAAGCGCATTCCCTGTGGAGTAGACGTCAAGGGAGGGCATGTTCTGTAAAAGTGAAGCGTCCATGTCGTAATCGATGGCAGGTGTCATGGACAGCAGTATCTCATCAGGAAGTTCATGGAGTATGGCGTAGATATCATGGAACTTACCGTCCCTTTTTCTGGAGTTCTTCAGGAACATATGCTCTATCTCGTCCTCGGCATGATAGTAGATACTGATGTTTCCGCTCAGGTTGAAGCTGGCATCCAGAGATTCCGGGACAGAGGACAGGAAAACTTCACTGATGGAGATTTCTGGTACGGTCTGTCTCATTCTAGCGTAAAGGGAGCCTATGTCCTTATCGGAGTCCATGTGTATATCGCCAATGGCCCTCATGGGAATTACATTCATCTGAGCCGAGAGATTGATTCTCAGGTCCAAATCCATACCGCTCTCGATATCGTTAATATACAGGAGCACATCTCTTTCCTGTATACCTTCCACATCGATGCAGAGCCAGTCATGTATTGGATTGTAATTTGTGAGGTCTAAGTCAAGGAATATGTCATCGCCTTGTACCTTTGTGGTTATGCTCCCCTCCTCCGGCAGACCTGTCAGATACAGTTTGGCAGCCATTGAAGTGCCTTCTTCCGTATCCTTTTGCTTCGCTGATATGCCGTGCATCCAATCCACATCATTCAGTGTGAACTCGTCACCCCTCAGTATCTTGGCAATCAGGGTTATGCTGGTGGTTGTACTGTAGGAGAAGGAAAGATCCTCGAGGATACTCCCTATGTTGCTCAGGGCATTTTGCGTTGCCTCATCGATAATTTTCAAGGCCTCGTTGCCCAGCGTCGCAACCCCGAATACGATATCCACCAACCCCAGAATTCCCCCGCTTTCCAACTTTGGAAGAGCAATGTCTCCTATACCTGTAGAAAATAGACCTGAGAGGTTCACGGATATGAAGCTGGGCATGGGGTCGATAATCAGATCTGCGCTTATCTTCTCGCTTCTGTTGTCCAAAAGGGAGATGTTCAGGGTGTTTTCCTTGGCAAACTGCACCTCGATCTTCCCACCCTCGCCGGATATATACTCAACGCTGGATATGTCCTTGATCCTGCCCGAGGCCAGGCTGTAATCCTCTTCTTGACGGAAAAGCATGTAATTTCCGTCCATGCGCAATATCGGCCCTGTGGTTGCCAAGAATTCTATTTCGCCTATCTTACCCTGACTCGAATCCGTAGAAGAGATTTCGGTTCTGTCATCATCAAATTCGATGGTTAGGTGATCTGCCAAGTCCGATATCTTGAGTTCCATGTAGCTGCCTTGATAATCGCTTATGAATCTCAGCTCATCGATGGTGGTGCCGGCTCCATCATATTCCAATATATTCGGTGTTTTAGTAACGATGATATGGCCGGGCACATTGGAGATGATCACTTCGGCATTTAACGAGTTTATATCATCTGCATATATGGCCCGAAACTCCTGGTTGTTCATCATTTTTACCTCTGCAAAAGACTCCTCTTCAAAGCTGGAGTTGATATAGATGATCTTCGATATCCTTCCGCTCAACGATATCTGGGCAATAGGGTACTCTGAGGGCTGTGTGTTGTTGTAAAATGCGAAGTAGTTACCTGTTGTGGTGACGTAATCCCCGCTGGTCCAGATGAACTCCAGTTCATCTATTTCATCGAAGGTATCTTCATAGTACGTATGCATATAGGCAAAACTTCCCTCCTCTGCAATGGACAGTATGCTGTACGGTATAGAGCTCAAGGTCCTCGCTATTCTGCTGAACCTGGAAATCACGCGATTAGCAATTGTGTCAAGCAGCTGCCCAACGATTTCAAAGTATTCGTCGATAACGGGAGTGGTTTCAAGTTCCTCCAGGTAGAACAATCCTTCCAAATAGAGTTTGACTGGAATATGTGTGATGTTCAAGAAAAGATGAACGTACTCCACCTCATCACCAATGGAGTCCTCAGTGATATTTTCATAACTGGTGTCGAAGAATTCATAATGGCGAACCGTCAGATAATTCACGACGCTATTAGCGGAATAATTGATTTTTGTAATATTCTGACCGTTCCTTTCTTCCACTGTCATGGACATATCCACTTCCCTCGGGAGATGGTTTATCTCTATCTCTGCATAGGTGACATTTTCCTGGCTGTCGAAGAATCGGACTTTGGCATCGCAGATATGTGTGGCCCTCCACTCGATTTTATCGAACGAAGAAAGATCATCGTCAGCATCAAGCCACAGCTGGGCCCAAGTGGGCGCGGTGTTGTAAGGTTCCCTCCTTAAAAAATCAACATCCACCCAGCTTCTGTTGATGAATTCATAGGTGTCTTCCACCTCATCGAATCTGATCTTTGCCGAGGCAACATCAAGTCCAATGGAGTCCATTGCCTCCTTGTTGGAGTCCCAATTGAGATAATAGGGACCTGAGAGATCAGCCAAATCGGCATAGGTGATGTTTAGGGTTATCTGGCTTGGAGGAATGCCTTGCCCTAGCGGAGGAGGTAATATTTGATTTATTATATCCTGAAGCTCCTCGACAAAACTTACCGAACCCATCTCGATCGAGTTAACGGTTACAGAGCAGTTCAATTCCGAAACAACATCCGTCAAATTCAAGCCCAGGAAAAGGATGAAATTCTGATTGCTGTAGCTCATGGACTTGGCCACATAAACCTCCAAGTTTTCAAATTCCGGTATATTGAAGGGGTCATCGTTAATTTTTCGAATGTTGAAGTAAACTGTAATACCCAGTTCGACGGAGCCGGTTTGAATCCACTCTTGAAGTAAACCTATAATCTGTCCTGGTGTGTAGCCGCTCAAAAAATCCAGCTCTGTGACAGGATCAAAGAAAACCTGTATGTCATCCATACCGTCATCGTTCACGTCCACGTCCCACCACCTGTCGAGATTCGGGTCAATGCCCCCAAAATTGAGACCCAGGGTGGGTCTGAGGCTTGCATTCCTCCAATTTTCAATGGTCGTGGTGTTCGTATTGTATTTCGTATAAATATAATAGTTCATCGGCCCCCCACTGCCGATTGGAGGGGGCAGTATCCAGTCTAAAATCTCGTTGTGGGTGGCAAAATCCTGGTCCCACATGGTTTCGAAGATGGGCAGCATATCAGGCACAGGTATATCAGGGGAAACGATGTCCCTTCTCGATGTAAGGTCGACCTTTACACCGGTAGTTTCATTCAAGTTATCGAATCTCACCTGTGTCGCGTTGAGTATCTCGGGGGTGTTGATTCGTGAGTTCTTTTCGTCCTGAACCTCCTCCAGGGCAGTATATACTCCGTAATCCGGTGATGGTTTGTTTTCGTCTATTGGGCCGCTTGATACATCCGGAAATATGCCGATTATAAATGCGATTAATAACAGCATCGCGGTGATCTTCTTTTTGGAATACCTTTTCAATTTACCCACCACTAATCACTTTGAAACAACTAAATAAACTCTACCATTATACAAACATTGGTATTTATTAACTTTTCGCACCCATATCATTCGATAGATCCTCCTAAGCCAAGGGATATTACCATATTGGCATTTCTTCATTAATTTAACATATAAAAAGTGTTTGCTGGTATATACCACAATTACACCATTTTACCCAGGATATTGCCATATTATAATAGCGAACGAGCATGGCAAATGGTTTCGAATTAAAAAATAGGCCAATATCCAATGAAATTATGAATTATACCATACGAAATGGGGGTTGAAAAATGGCATTTGGATTACAGATTATGCCATATTTAGTTGAGCCAGTAATATTAACAAATTTCATGAACATGAATACCAATATGATAGACCACTTTATAGAATTTTTATCAAAAACATAGATATGCAATAGCATCCCAATCAAAAATGCTTAAATAATTACAAATCACACCATATCATATCTTTTTCAGCGTTTCTCTGATTTTTTCCAGCTCTACGCCCCGTTTCTCGGAATGTCTCTGCCTTCTCTCAAATTCCTTTTCCCTTTTCTTGAGCTCCTTTTCTTTACTTTCCAATTCCTTGCTCCTTTTTTCCAAACCTTTTTCCATCTTCTTGAGCTCCTTCTCTTCGATTTTCAGCTCTTTGCTTTTTTGCTTTAAGTCATCCTCGACCCGATCCAATTCTTTTCTCCTTTCATTGAGTTCCTCAGAATCTTTTTCATAAGCCTTCTCTCTGTCCAATAGCTGAATCGCCTTGACCTTCAGGGCTTTGTCGTTCTCAGCAAGCAGGCTCTTCTTCTCGTTTAACTCCTCTTCCCTTCCCTTGAGCTCTTCATCATGTTTCCTCTTGCTTTTATCCAGGTCTTTGAGTTCCTTACCTAGGTCCTTCTCCATGGATTTTAACTCCTTTTCCCTGGATTCCAGGGCTCTTTCATCATCCCCTATTCCTTTCTCTCGACCCAGAAGCTCCTTCTCGAGGGCCTTAAGCTCCTTCCCCTTCCCCAGTATCTCACTCCTAAGGGTTGCGAGCTCCTCTTTTCTTTTATTGAAGCCTTTCTCTCTCTCTGTAAGCGAGCTTTCCCGGGCCTTCAGTTTCTTTTCCATTTTCTCTATTTCGCTCTTTCTTTCCTCTACCTCCTCCTCCACCTCGTTCTCCTTGGTTTCCAGGGCCTCCAATCTGTCCTCTTCCTTTTTCGCCCTGGAGTCAAGTTCTTTTTGCCTATTATCGAGCTCATCAGTCAGTTTCTGAAGATCCTTCTCCTTTTGCTCCAATTCTTTCCTCTGCTTCTCGAAGTTCTCCAACATTTCCTCCAACTCGACCCTTTGCACTTCCATACCCTTCAACGATGAATCAACCTCAGATCTCTTGGCCTTGATCGCCTTCTTTTCCTCTTCGTGTTTCTTCTTGGCTTTCTTTACCAGCTTCTCCTTTTCCTTGAGGTCCTTCTCCAGTTTCTTCAATTTCTTTTCCTTGGACTTTAAAGTTTTATCGAGCTCATTTAATTCGCCTTTTTCCTTTGCTAGACCCTCCTTCCCCCTCTCCAGCTGCTCAGATTCGAACTCCAGTTTTTGACCTTTTATGCTCAGTTCCTCTCTCAGCCTGTTCAGCTCCATCTTTGCGGCACTTATGTCATCCTCACGATTCTCGACCTCCCTCTTCATCCTCTTAAGCTTTTCCTCCTCTTTTGTCCGGAGCATCGACTGT
>CBDUXN010000028.1:0-26908 GCA_965371185.1 uncultured Thermoplasmata archaeon | reverse complement strand
TTGCTGGAGTAGGAGCCCATCCGCCTCCAAGACCGCTCCAATCCACCTCTACTAAGCCTACATATGTTGGTCCTGTATTGTTATAGCCAGAAGCATAAGCTGTGACTGTACCTCCGATGGGCAAAGTTTCTGTTGTCAACTCAGCTCCATTGGGAGCATCTGTTATGAGAATGTAGTCCAGTGTTGGAGGCAGGATATCCACATCAAATGCATCGGAAACCGGGTATGATAGGTTCTGGCCCGTCTGAGCATATAAACCTGCAACAGTTCCTGCTGTGAAAGTTGAGGTATTTGCTGGAGTAGGAGCCCATCCGCCTCCAAGACCGCTCCAATCCACCTCTACTAAACCAACATATGTCAGACCTGTGTTATTATAGCCCGAAGCGTAGGCTGTGACCGTTCCGCCAATTGGTAATGAAACCGTGCTCAACTCTACCCCATCCGGAGCATCTGTTATGAGGATATAATCCACAGTTGGTGGGTTGATATTGAAAATCACACTATCAATATGGCCGAGATGGCCTCTAGCTATAGCAATGGTATTGGGTCCGCGATTATCCGGCCAGGCAAGATATACACTTCCTGCAGGGTCTGTTGCAATATCCAGATGAAGTGCTGATGTAGTGTGCCCCATCCATGGGCCTGATGTGAGGTTTTGTGTAGGTATAATTGGAGTTCCTGTCTTGTCTAAGGCTAGATAGTGGGCATAAGCAGAATACCAGCCACCGGGCCAATCATTTGCCCAGAAAACATGAACTATGTCCCCGGTTCCCACAGCGATAACCGGTCTTGCATCCTGGACCCCATCATCAACGCTTAATAATGTCTCAGGAACAACTACCATTGCGTCAATAGATGCGTTGTCACCGTTTTGGTCATCAAGGTATGGATCGAACTTCATATAGAAGATCTCCTTTGAACCACCTGAGACATTCGCATCCCTCCACACTAGATGTATATTATCATCGGAATCCAAAGCAAGGGCAGGTTCTTTTGAGACATTCCCATCATCCTTTGAAATCATTGTCTCGCCAATAAGGACAGCTCCAGCGCTGTCTAACATGGTATAGTTAATTTCGCAGTTTATGCTGTTACCAGCCTGTCCTAACGTAGTCCAAATGATGTGGATGTTATTATTTGAGTCAAAATCAAGGTGTGGATAAGGTTTGTATCCTCCCCTACCAACAGATGTTTCTGGAATAAGTTTGTTCCCTGCATCATCAAGTTTCATGTACAAGATACGATTGTCCTCTGGATTGTTGGCATGTGTGTAGTTGGAAATTGCAAGGTGGATGTTGTTCAGCGGATCGATCACCACATAGAAAGTCTCCATCTCGTTGTACAATTCCATATCATCGATTATTACAATATTTGAATCAATAGCTGAATCACCATTCTGATCGTCAAGGCTCGGGTCAATTTTAGTGTAGTATAATGGGAGGGCGGGGCCGCTACTTCCATTCTTCCAGAAGATATGCGCAAATCCATTGGTGTCCACAACGATTCTCGGTCTTCGGGAGTCTGTTCCAAAATTGATCTGTGTACCGTTAATAAGTACGTTTCCATCTTTATCAAGCAGTTTATACACAACATATCCGGTATTACTTTTATTCTCGATGAAAACCATATGGATGTTACCTTGTAGATCCACAAAGATATTCGGCATTACACTGTCTCCCAGTTCTGATTCATACAATGTTGTAGAATTCACGAATTGTGATTGGGACATTTCTGCATTCCACCATGAAATACCTCCATTGACACCTGCATTGAAAGTGTCATTGATACCTGTTCCGTTGTAAGTGGATGTTGCAGCACCTCCCCCATTCACCACGGTCCATGTCACACTTATATCGTAGAGATAGCCAGCGGTATTATTGTAGGCTGCAGCCCACCCTCCAATGGTAAAGCCCACATCTACTGCTTGATCCGCTATTGAAGATCCACCAGTTCCAGTGGTGTTTACAATGTCTATCCAGTCCACGGTTGGTGGCAATATGTCAACATCAAATGTATCTAAAACACTCATAGTTACATTCTGAACGGTTTGTGTGAATAGACCACCAGTCATTCCTGCTGTGTAAGTACTGCTCGTACTGGTTAGGTTGTCGAATGATCCTCCTAGGGGTGTCCAATCAACATCAACAAGGCTCACGTAGGTTGGTCCAGTGTTGTTATAGCCAGAAGCATAAGCTGTGACCGTGCCTCCGATGGGCAAAGTTTCTGTTGTCAACTCAGCTCCATCCGGAACATCTGTTATGAGAATGTAGTCCACGGTTGGCGGGGTTATATCCACATCAAATGTATCCATTAAGGAGGCGTTCTGGCCCGTCTGAGTATACAAACCACCAGTTGTTCCTGCAGTGTAGGTTGATGTATTTGCAGGAGTCGGAGCCCAACCTCCTCCAAGGCCGCTCCAATCCACTTCAACCAAACCTAGATAAGTTGGACCTGTACTGTTGTAGCCAGATGCATAAGCTGTTACTGTTCCTCCAATAGGTATTGTTACTGTCACCAATTCTGTGCCATTAGGTGCGTCAGTTATGATGATGTGATCTATTGTTAAAACCTCTTTTACCTCTGCGGTCTCAGTGTTGTTATAATTTATATTGCCTGCATCATCTGTTATAGTCACATTAATTGCTCCTAGACCGTCTAATGTACCGATAGCAACAGTGAAATTGTAATACCAGTCCATGCCAGACCATAGGAAATTTTCTGAAGCTGTTAGACCGGTGAACTCCGATAAATCACCAACCACTATAGCTGCATCCGCATCTGTAGTCACTGTGATGTTCACCCACTCACCTACGTTAGCTGGATAAGATTCCTGGGCAACCGTTACCATTACTATTGGAGCCACTTCGTCCCAAGTCGCACTCTCAGTATTGTTATTTCCCGTATTGCCAGCATCATCTACCGCATCCACATTAATTGTACTTGTTCCATCAAATGCACCACCCGCAACCGTAAAGTTGTAAAACCATACCGTTCCAGACCATATTAACGCCTGGTCATCAAATTGCCCTGTAAAGCCCGCAGTGGCCAAATCTGCATCCACAGAGATTACGTCCCCATCCGTGGTCACTGTGAGGTTAATCCACTCACCTATACCTGCAGGGTTTGACTCTTGTGTGATCGTAACATCTACAGTCGGAGCCACTTCATCCCATGTTGCTGTTTGAGTATTGTCATTGCCTGTATTACCCGCATCGTCTACAGCGTCTGCATTGATTGCACTAGTGAGGTCGAAAACACCAGCATTGACTGTGAAGTTATAGAACCATAGGTTGGCAGTTATTGCTGTCATTGGTGTATTATCTACCTCACCTGTAAACGCTCCCAAATCCACATCCACACCCACTATATCGCTCTCTAAAATACTAGCAGTGATGTTGATCCATTCACCAATACTAGCAGACAGACTTTCCTGTGTCACAGTCACAAAAATTGATGGTGCTTCTTCGTCCCAAGTTGCGCTCTCGGTATTGTTATTGCCTGTATTTCCTGCATCATCCATTGCATCCACATTGATTGTACTGGTTCCATCAAAAATGCCAGTCGCAACTGTAAAATTGTAGAACCACTCAGTTCCAGACCACATTAAAGCTTGATCATCCACCTGCCCAGCGAACCCTGCAGTGGCCAAATCTGCATCCACAGAGATTACATCTATATCTGTAGTCACGGTAATGTTCACCCATTCACCGATACCGGCTTGAGCAGATTCCTGGGTAATGGTTACCGAGACTGTCGGTGCTAGTATATCTACAACCACCGTCTGTGTGGTTACTGTATCTTCGTTTAGTGGATCACTATCATTACTGGTGGTGACATTCATTGTGTATTGTCCGTCAGTTACTACGGTCCAAGTTGTGCTGTTTGTTCCGTTCCATGAACCATAGTACCAACCTGTACCTGGATCCTCAATAAGTGGCAGGCCCTGGTACTGTAAGGTCCATGTGGAATCATAGATATTTATATACAGCGTTTGTCCCATATCTGCTGTTACATTGATGGAAGCATTGTCTTTAATGGTATCAGCATTTGGGCTGAATGTGGAGTTCTCCACATTTATAGCTGTTAACCCTGTGGGCGGAGCAGCAGTTACCTCGCCGTAGCTCATCAACAACAGCATTAGCATTCCCAAAGCAAGTATCAAAATCAAGATACCTGCTCTTCTACTATTATTCTCATCTACTATATCTTTCATGCAAATTCTCCCTTCGATGACTTATAGCTAAACCCGAGATTTATCACTCTGAGTTCCCTTGGTCTAGCATTCAGGATAACCTATTATTATTATTTAACTTTTAAGTTATACTTACTTTAAATAGCCAGTGGCCCTGGGCTACTTATTTTATGAATGAATATCTCCAGGGTGGATAAAATAAGCTTAAAAGAGGGATTTCTGCTGAAATCCGTATTAAATGGCAAAATAAATTAAATTCACGGTAAATCTAAATCTTCTTCCTCTCCCTCAAATTCCTCCTCAATCGCCCCATCGTCCTCAAGATCCATATCCTTCTCCAGATCTTCCCCTAGCTCTTCCTCAATTTCGTCCAAGTCCTCTATTTCATCATCTGATATTTCCTCCTCCTCAGATTCTTCCATCTCTTCCTCTTCATACTCGTCCAGTTCTTCCTCAGGCGGATATTCCTCTTTAGGTTCGCGTTTTCTCAGCGCCATGGCCAGTATGACCAATATGATGATGATTATTATAGGCAGTATCAGGAACATTATCGGAAATGCATCCTCATGTCTTTCTGGATCCCTTGGATAGAGGTCATCCTTGTCGTTATGTCCGTCTCCATCGGTATCTTCATTGAGAGGATCTGTTTCGTCATCATCCAAAATACCGTCTCCGTTTTTATCCTCCTCAGTATCGAGAAGGCCGTCATTGTCATCATCTTCGTCGATGAGGTTGAAATCCCCGTCCCGATCAGTATCTGAATCGGATGTTTCACTGGCCTCTGCTGAGCCTGGGGAATAATTTGGACCGTTGTCGTATGCTACAATATAGTAATAGTATGTTGTGCCGTCAGTCAAGCCTGAATCAGTGTGCAGTGCGTTGGTGCGTCCTTCAACTGTTTCAATGGCCGAGAAGCCGGATCCTGATGTCTGCGACCGATAGATTATGTAGCCATCAACATCTGGTTCTGTACTTGGAGTCCATGTGATGTCCAGCGATTCCCCCTCTGCCCTCTGGAATACTTCAAAATCTGTCGGTGCTGAGGGAGGCAGGTCAACAAATATGCCTGTTGAATTGCTAAGAACGTTGTAAGTGGCAGTTAAATCGCCTGTTACGTTTGTGCCTGTTGTGTTGGAAGCCGTGAAATTTGTTAAATAGCCTGTTGTTACATCGATTGTGCCAGCAGCTGCTGTGACTGACCAGGTAACAGAAACATCCCTAACGAACTCACCGGTGGTTGCGTTGTAGCCTACAGCGTAATACGTTCCTGTACCACCACCATTCATGGTTATTTCTGTAACAGCATTTCCTGATCCTCCGGGTGCATCCATGATGACGATGTAGTCAACTGTTGGTGGTATAACTGTTACGCTCACAGTCAACGTGCCTGTAGAATTGGAGATATCCACGGGGTATGTGGCTGTGACAGTGGTTGTCCCTGAAACCGTGCCTGCGGTGAACGTGGTTGAAGTGCCAGAAGCTGGAGATACTGTTCCAATTCCGATATTGGTACTAATCCAATCCACAGAAACATCGCCGATCAATCCTGATGTCAAGTTGTATCCTACAGCGTAGAACATATCTGTCTGCTCCTCTGAATAACTCCCAGTAGCGATGATATTGCCTGTTCCGCCGGCTGTATCCCTGATCTGAATGTAGTCAACCTCAGGATCAAGAACTGTCAATGTGCCTGTGGAATTGCTTGTCTCAGGTAGTGAGGAATTCGTTGCCATAATGATGACGGTGCCACCGTGAGTGTCATTAGCCGCGAAAACTGTGGATATGTTTGGACCAGCCGAGACAGTGCCATTGGTTTCATTGCTGCTGGACCAGGTGACTTCGATGTCTGTAACATATCCTGAGGAATAATTGAAACCTGCTGCGTATAATGTGACCTTGTCGTCAACGTTGAAATCCAGGTCCGTCACAGCATTGCCCGCTCCACCAGGCGCATCCATGATGACGATGTAGTCGATTGTGGGTGGTTCTACCCCCACAGTAACCGTTAAGGTTCCTGTCATATTTGAGATTCCAGGTGCGTAGGTTGCTGTAACGGTTGTGGTGCCCGAAATTGTTCCCGCAGTAAATGTTGTTGATGAACCTGGAGAGACAACCTGCCCAACATCTGTGTCATCGCTCATCCATGTTACAGAAACATCGCCAATATAATCAGCTGTGAAGTTGTATCCTGCGGCGTAGAATGTGTCTGTCTCGCCCTCCGAATAACTCCCGGTAGTTACGATATTACCTGCGCCGCCAGCTGCATTTCTTATCTGAATGTAATCAACTTCCGGATCAAGAACAGTTAGTATACCTGTAGAATTGGATGGTTCAGTAAGTGTCGAATTTGTTGCTGTGATTATTACTTCTCCGCCATGGGTGCTGTTCGCTGAGAATGTGGTGGATATGCTTGGACCTGCAATGACGGTGGCATTGGTCTCGTTGTTGCTCGTCCATGTGACCTCCACGTCCATTACATAATCTGAGGTATAGTTGAATCCAGCTGCATACAATGTATCAATATCACCTACACTGTAATCCAAAGTGGTCACAGCATTACCAATGCCACCAGGGGCGTCCATGATGACTATGTAATCCACAGTTACCGGGGCAGTTACTGTAACTGATGTTGTATTATATATGCTTGGATCACTCAAAACACTAACATTTACCGCATCTGAGCCTGCTATTGTAAAAGTGACTGAGTAATTGTATAGAGTGGTTGGAGTGAGTGTTCCTAAACCTGCACCTTCCCAAGACCAGTTGGGTGACCAGGTCCAGTTCTCGTTATCGTCAGCATCGTAGCCTACAACGCTGAACATGCCCACATCATCAATTGAAGCCGTTGTGGAGGGCCAAGGCGTGATCTCTATTCGCGCAACCTGTCCAACCTCTACCCGAACATCCGTGTTGTTGTAAATAGTTGGATCACCTGAAACCGTAACATTGATCGTGTCCGAGCCCACAGTATCGTAAGGAACAGTATAATTGTATAAGTCTGTTTGCGTGAGCGTTCCTAGACCAGGACCTTCCCAAGTCCATGCGGGAGTCCAAGTCCAATTCACGTTATCATCTGCATCGTAGCCAATGATGCTGAATGCACCTATGTCGTCGGTTGTGGCTGTGGAATTGGGCCAAGGTGTGATCTCTATGCGGGCAACCTGTCCTGGATTTACAGTAACGGAT
Organism: uncultured Thermoplasmata archaeon; assembly: GCA_965371185.1. Lineage (GTDB taxonomy): Archaea > Thermoplasmatota > Thermoplasmata. Next base: position 19,530 of record CBDUXN010000028.1, on the reverse strand, counting down.
GCAGAATCGAAAACGCTCGGATCACCGCTCACACTCACTCGAATGGCGTCGGTGCCTACGGTGTGGTAGGATACTGTGTAGTTGTAGTCATCAATCATTGACAATGATCCAAGGATTGTACCCTCCCAGGCCCAAACTGTATTCCAAGTCCAGTTCTCATTGCCATCTGCATCGTATCCAACAACCCTGAATACCTCAGAGTCGTCTGTTGTGTTTGTGGCTGAGGATGGAGTTATCACGATATTTGCAACCGCGCCTGGGATTACGGTAATATCTCCTGTTGTATTGTAGATGGTCACAGTTGCGTTCTCGAATTCAACAGTGATGTTTCCAATACCAACGGTGATTAGATCAAAGGTAGCATTGGTCTGCAGTAGTGTTGAGGTTGTGAATGTTCCTATTCCGCCATCTGAGCTCCAGTTGACTGCCATGAGACCTAGTATTCCTCCGGTTTCGTTGTACGCCCAAGCGTAAAGGTCAAGCGTGTCATCTGCACTTAGGGTCATGTCTGTTATAGGTGTTCCAAGTCCATCAGTGATCCAAATTTCGTCGATGGTGTAGATTGTCGCAGAGGCGTTAAATAAAACAGGCTCTCCCACCAGTGAGAGCGTGAGGTTTGCAGCGCTGACATTATAAATTCCAGCTTTATCACCCAGAGTGAGTGTGGTTGTGGCCTCTCCGGTGGTGTTCGTCAGTGAGTTGTAATCAGAAAGGGACTGGCCTGAAGCACCAGAAGGCCAATCATCCAATGTCCAATTTATTTCTATATTTGGAACCGGGTTGCCATCGTAGTCTTCCACCCTGACCACAAACGGGAATGAAAGCGTTGTGCCTGAAAATCCGAACTGGCCGCTGCCTGAAACATAAACTATCCGATAGGGTGCACCAACATTGACTGTCACGCTCTTTGTGTCGTTGTACACGCTTGGATCTGCGCTGTCAAATACATTAATTGCACTTGAGCCAACGGTGGTAAAGTTGACGGACACATTAAAGTCCGAGATGGTAATTATTCCCAAATCAGGACCTGACCAGTTAGCATCTGGAGTCCAACTTGTATTCAGGTTACCATCTGCATCGTAGCCTTCTACCACGAAATTTAAAACATCGTCTGTGGTGTTAACCTCTGGTCCGCCGGGCTTGATAATAATCTCCACTACCTTGCCTGCAGTCACAGTTACCATGGTGCTATTGTAAACCCCTGGGTTGCCGACCATGTTGATATTGAGTCCGTCGGTCCCAACTTTGTCATAGGGGACGGTATAGTTAAAAGGATCAATAGGTGTAAGAGTTCCAAGACCGCTACCTTCCCAACTCCATAAAGTTGTCCAAGTCCAGTTCTCGTTTCCATCTGCATCATAGCCGATGACGCTGAAAACACCAACATCATCTGTTGTGTTCGTTATGGAAGGCCAAGGCGTGATTTCTATCCGCACAACCTGCCCAACATCGACTATAACATCGGTTGTATTGTAAATTGTTGGGTCGCTTGCGACGGTGACATTGATCGTGTCCGAGCCTACAGTATCGTAAGCTACAGTGTAATTATATGGATCAGTTGGCGTGAGCGTTCCTAGACCTAATCCATTCCAAGTCCATGAGGGGGTCCAGGTCCAGTTCTGGTTATCGTCAGCATCATAGCCGATTAAATTAAATGCACCTATATCATCTGTTGTAGCTGTAGAATTGGGCCAGGGTGTGATATCAATCCTAACCACTACACCTGCTGTAACAGTTACCATGGTGCTATTGTAAACCCCTGGGTTGCCGACCATGTTGATATTGAGTCCGTCGGTCCCAACTTTGTCATAGGGGACGGTATAGTTAAAAGGATCAATAGGTGTAAGAGTTCCAAGACCGCTACCTTCCCAACTCCATAAAGTTGTCCAAGTCCAGTTCTCGTTTCCATCTGCATCATATCCAACAGCGCTGAATGCCCCTACTTCGTCAGTTGAGGCTGTGGTGGTAGGCCAAGGTGTAAGCTCGATTCTTGCAACAGCTCCTGGTGTGACTGTGATATTTCCTGTGACGTTGGAGAATGAATTGTATGTAGCTGATATGTTACCTATACCTACAGTTGTGGCGTTGAACGTTACGGTCGTACCAGTTGGGCCGCTCAACAATCCAATTACTCCGTTCACTACCCAATTTGCGCTTACATCTCCAACTTTGCCTTCTGTATAATTGTAGCCTCTTGCATATACGGTGATATCATCATCAGCAGTTAATATGGTACCGTCAGTTACGAGGGCGCCGTTGAAGTATTCTATTATAATGTAATCAATCGTAACAGTGGGCATATCCAATGTAACGATTATCAGCATGCTCTCGTAAATATAACCCAGGCGGAAGCCGGTCATTGTCGCATTCCAGGCCGATATGTCGTAAGGTGTGTAATAGGTCTTATTGGAAGCGAACTCCTGGACGACATAATCTGTGATCACTATCCAAAATACATAGCCGCCGCCATCCGTGACGAAATTGCCCTCGTAATTTCCGTTCGCATTGTCTGTGATATTAACATTTGCCCCTGGAATCGGCTCTGCAAGAAGTCCTTCGACCTTCACATGCAGGAACCACTGCACCGTCAGGGTGGAATCTACATCACCGAATCCAACAGAAGTATTATCGAAGGTTGTGTTCAGGCTCGTGACATGGGAATCACTGAAGAATAAGAAATCCCAACCTGTACTGTTGGAGATTGTTGAGTTCACGATCATCATAGTTGCGGAATTTTGGGAATAAACTGCGTCGTTGTTGTAATCGAACAAGGTATCGTATACCGTCACACCTGAGGCAACCCCTGCCAGGGCAACTTGGGTTGTGTTGAGAATGAAGGAATCGTAAATGGTATTGCCCCAAGAATTTGAGAAGTAAACACCAAAGCTCGCATTGTATATCGTGGTGGTTCTCATTTCAAGGACAGAGAATTCGCAATAGATACCTGCCGAAACAGAATCATTGATGTATGAGTCTGCGATTGTTACAGATGAGGAATCCATGGCAGTCACCCCTGTGCTTTGGTTGAGAATCGTGGTATCGTTGATGTAGGCTGTGCCTTCTTGAGCGGAGATACCTTGTGTGTTGGCTGCTACTGATATATTTTCAATTGTCGTGCTGTTCACATAGATCGTAGAACCATAGGCAACTCTGATTCCACCTTGGCATTCAAGGATAAAACTATCGATCACCTCTACATAGGAATTCGTCTGAATGCTCATTCCAACGATAGTTTGGTTGAAGATCGTCGCGTCTATAATGCTCAGGGTGCTATTCTCTGTCTGAATGCCAACAGAGCTATTATACAAATAGACATTGTTTACTGTCCCGGTTGAGTTGTCAGCAAAGATACCGAAGCCAGTCACGTTTGTAATGTTCGAGTTCTCGATCACGAAATTGGTGGACAGGTCCAGATTGATACCTGTACTGAAATCTGCGGAGGGCAGATTGTATATCGTTATATTGGATGCGGTAAGATCACTGTGGCCTTCGGCATAAATCCCCATGGTCCATGGCTCGGATCCGAGGAGCATATCATGTATCTCGACATGGTCCAAGACCATACCGCTTCCACTGTTCAGTAATCCCACACCAATGGTGCAGTTGTATATCTCGGTGTTCGTAATAGTGAATCCAACTCCGTCTACGCCTATTGCAGCAAAGCAGTGCCTTACCACCATGTTGTTGAACACCACATTTGGGGTGGTGAAATAAATTCCTATGGAGCCGGAAGACATGTTGTAACCCACATATTCAATCCAGCTGTCTGTAAATGTGGCGTTGCCGTCAACCCAGAAATCGTAGTGGTAGGTGGGATCGTTTGCTGTAATGAGCGAATCGTTTGTCACATTGAATGTACCGGTATCCACAACGTTGATCCAGTGCTCCCCGTCATCTGAATTGTCGATCTTCCAGGTCACATTGTCCAATGTCACGGTCCCAGCGACGGTAAGATTCCACGAAATGATGCTGGTTTTGGAATCGAGCACCTCGAGGAGACCGGAGGATTGGATAAATGCATCCTCCATATCAAGGCTTGATTTCTCTATCAGCATCTCTCCGGTGGATAATACCATGAGGTCGCCGTTTAAATTTCCATCGTTATTAAATAATAGCGCATATTCATCCACATACCAATCACCTGAGGAACCCGGATTCATGGAAAGGCCCAAGTTGGTGTTGTTATAGATTTCATTGTTGTATAATGTCGCAGAGGAGTCTTGAAGGTTTATTCCGTTACCGTTATCCCAGATGGTATTATCAATAATAAAATTGCCAACCGAACCAAAGGTTAGTATAATACCCTCATTATTGTTGTCCCATACCTCATTGTCTATAATGTAGTTACCATTTGAATCAGTAATATAGATACCCTGATTATCGTTCATCACTGTATTATTGATGATATTGTTGCCGTCGCTGGACCCTGTTAGTAAAATACCGTAAGCAGTGTTATTTAACACGGTATTGTCCCTGACCATGTTGCTTTTAGCATCCATTAAGAAAATTCCCTGAACGTTGTTCAAGACTGTATTGTTCGATACTTTGTTGTTGTTGTCAGAGCTCCATAAAAATATGCCAGCGCCGGGATTAAGAATCGCGTCATTATTCTCAATTGTGTTGCCATCCGATGTCCTAAGACCAATACCATTGAAATTATTATCTGTAGCGTTGTTTTCGGAGAGGAAGTTACCATTGGAGCCACCGAAAAGATAGATGCCATGGTCATCGTTTTCCGTGGCAGTATTGTTGATGATGTCGTTAATGAGGGAACTCCAAAGATAAATGCCCCAGAAGTTGTAAAGAACTTTATTATTTAAAATATCATTATTATTGGACCCTTCTAGATAGATACCGTTGCTGAAATTCGTTACTGTATTGTTATCGATGATGTTGTTATTACTTGAAAATCTAAGATGGATGCCAGAATCAGAGCCGATGGAACCATTGAGGGTATTATTTGCAATAGTCATATCAGAGCATTGGTCCACCCATATTCCCTTGAGATCCATTATATCTAGATCATTATTCTCGAAGGTCCAGCCTCCAGTCCGAATTGCCACACCATAATAATTTCGCCTGAAATTTGAATTATTGATGTAACAATCCGAGGTATCGATATATAATCCACTTTCTGAAGCCACACCATCCCACCACCCGACCTCGTTCACATTGCTGTCCAGCAGCCTGAAGGAAGCACCGGTGAGAACTTTGAAGTAGTACCTAAAATCATTTGAGCTCATATCATCCGTATCATACGGGCCGTCTGTAACAACCGAAGGTCCAGTGCCGTTGTCCTGGATCATCATAGTTCCAGTGCTGTTCACTTGGATTCCAATTGAGCCGTTTACACCTGTGACATTTATTTCCCATTTCGAGCTGTTTAAGTAAAGGAAGCCATCGACCCAGACATTGTTGCTTATGATACTCGTAGGCGAAGCCCCGAGTTCCATTAATCCAAAGGAACCAATTGAGACATTGAGTATTTCTGCTTCGACATTGTAGAAGGTCAGCTTGCCTGTCATAACCACAATGGAGCCATTAATCTTCGCGGGATTGTTGATAAGGGAGCCAAAATCGTCTACATACCAATCTCCGGATGAGGTGTTATCCATCCAGATTCCCCAGATTTTGTTGTTATAGATTTCGTTGTTGTAGAGAGTGGCTATAGAGCCTGAGATAAACCATATTCCGTTCTCATTATCCTTCACGGTGTTATCTTTGATTGTAATTCTTGTGGAGTCTTCTAATTGAATGCCTATACTGCTGTTTTTGACGGTATTGTTGATCACATCATTCAAGGTTCCTGAGGTTAGTCTTATACCGTAGGCAGTATCAGCAATGATGTCGTTGTTCTTGATAGTGCAGCCGTCAGCGCTCGATAGTTCTAATCCATCAGCCGAAGACCCTAATGTGTTAATTGTATTGTCTATGATTTCCAGAAAATCAGAATTCACTGAATAGATGCCTCGAGCCGGGGCGGAGGTTGTGTTTATCGTACAGTTTGTGATAACCACATCGTTGGCCACTATCAATATCAAGCCTATTCTGTCCAGATTATCGAAGATGGTATCATTTATCGTCCATCCACTGCCCGTCGAATAAATGCCGTCATAGTTTCTAAGTATTTTGCTATGTTGTATATCAACATCGTTTGTTTGGATGAACAAAGCGCTCTCGTTGGCTGGAGAAGAAGTCCAGCCCACCTCGGAAATCTCGCTGTCCAAGAGGCGGAATGTAGAGCCGAAAAGCACCTTGAAGTAGTACCTGTAATCAGACGACATGCCGTTATCGACATCGTTAGGTCCGTCCGTAACTGTTGAAGGGCCTGTTCCGTTGTTCTGGATTATCATGGTTCCTGTGCTGTTCACCTGGATGCCGTATTGACCGTCGGAAGTATCACAGTCGATTTCCCATTTGGAGCTGTTTAAGTAAAAGACACCGTCGACCCAGACATCCTGGCTGATGATGCTTGCAGGGGAGGCACCGACTTCCAGAAGTCCTCCTGGCGAAATAGAAACCATGTCCACTTCCGAGGAGAAGATATTGTAGAGGGTCAGCTTTCCTCCATTAACTTGAATACTTCCGTTTAGCTTCATCGGGTTGTTGGCAAGCATGGCCTTTGTGTCTATCACCCAATTCCCTGATGAGGTTTTGTCCATATATAATCCCCAGACAAGGTTGTCATAAATTTCGTTGTTGTTTATGTTCACAGAAGAGCCCTTCTCCACCCAAATTCCGTTCACGCTGTTAAATACCTTGTTATTTCCCAAGGTTGTGGATACAGCATCAGAAATACTGATGCCATAGGCGATAGAGAGCATTGAATTTACATCCCAGATCGTATTTCCTGAGATATTATTACGATCCGGTGTCGTTCCGGCTAACGAATCGCCGATAAGCCGAATTCCAAAGGCCTCCCCCATCCCAGGAAAAAAAGCCAAGACTTCATCAATCTCATTATATAGGATATCGTTCCAGTCGCAGTCCCCAAATAATTCGATTCCAGCCACAATATTTCCGTCACTTTTAATATTTCTTATTCTATTGGGATCGATGGTATTGAGGGAGGAATCCTTCAAATAAATTCCAGTTGCGCCGCCTCCACCACCTCCCCCCATTGCACTTATATTCTCTATCGTATTATCATTGATGGTATTCGCGCTGGCATTCACCAAGGAAATGCCGCTGGCGATAAAGGGGGTTGGAACTGGGATAGAGACGTTGTGGATGAAATTGTTGATAATAAAATTGTTATCTGTGTTAAGAACACCTGTCCCATTGTAAAGACCGATACCGACAGCCTGGGTCATTCCATTAACCTCTCGGATCTCACTGTTAATGATGACGATACCGGTCGGACCGTTCAGCCAAACAGCCACATCAGGCCCGCCTGAGGTATATTCGATAATTGCTCCATCTATAATGGAGGGAGGTGTGGCAGAATCAGTAAATTCGATCCCCAGCCAAGTGATCCCTGTGTTGTTCCTGGTGAAATTGATATTTTTGTTGAGTCCGGTCACCCTAAGGCTCGCGGGGTTTCCAGCCATGGGTATACCAACCTTTAGGGAATACGGACCATTGAATTTAATTTCTACAGGTCCGAACGATCCATCTATGGTCAATGTATTGGTAGGATCCCCTTGAGGAGCTACACTATTGGGAACGAAGATGTCGCCTTCAACCCAATAGGGGCTCCCTGTTGCATTCCAAGGCCCTGCGTAACCAGGACAGATTAAGAAGTCGTCGCACACAGGCCCAGGAGGCACAACTGTATCAGCTTCCGCGTTCTTCGTGCCCGCGAGCAGGATAAACAGCAACGCAAAGCCCACTACTAAAAGACACCATTTTATTATTTTCACATACCTGATATTATAGGTCTTTTCTTTACTAACTGTCAAGAACATTCTCTTTACCTCCGTTTTGCTCACGAATAACTTTTTCAGCATGTAAAATGCTGTTTAAAATGGTAATGCAATGTTCCTATTTATAGATTAATATGACCTATATTGTACAGAATACATCGATTGAGCAAAAAAGGAAAAACCTACTGAGTAAAGGAAAAGATCAGCCAATCTCCATTGTAGCTATACCCAAGCCACCATCATCGTCTTCCACCGTTAATGTCAAAATGCCAGGCCCCTCATAAGCAAGTTCCAAACTGTCGTCAATGTTCACAGGGTTCACCTCGGGTGAGGGATATGGATCTGGGTTGGGAGGATTGTTCAGGTAGGTAATTGCCCCGCTCTGCGTGCCGTAATCGTAGGTCAATATCTCGTCATCGCTGCCCGGATCAGTGATGTGCGTGGTAAGTTCGAAATTGTGTCCTTTCAAATAACCCTTCAACTCAACTTCCCAGGGCTCCACATGGTTCCAGTGCTCGCTGTCCCTTATCATGCTCTGCTGTGTGTTGAAGGTATGGTGCATCCTTTCCTCGGAGCCGTTCTCGAAACTTAGGATTATCCAAACTGGATTACCTGCATTATCTTTCTTGTCCTTCCCGTTATTGGGTTGATCACCCATGATCTCGTCGCCATTATCCGGGTATGGGTCGTAAGTAACAATTGCCGTGTAGTTCTTTGATAGGTCTAGGGTTGTGGGAAGTGCAGGACCCATGTAACTGGGGTTGTCATCAGGGTTGCCGGGCCATCTCTCAACTTCTAGGTAACCAATAGGATTGTCGTCTTCGTAAACTGTCATGCCGACATTGCTCCATTTTGAACCTGCAACTCTTAGTCTTACTTCCACATCCATTGTCAAATCCACTTCAAGGGAAACTGAAGGTTCAACATTTAATACAGTGACATTGCAGGTATCTTCCCCTTTCATTTTGGATGCGATGCTTAATACAGTCAAGGTAACGGTAAATACGCCATCATCCCCATAAACATGGATTGGTGTCGGGCCTGTAGCGTCAACATCATTTGTTGGATCACCATCGCCATCGGAATCCACATTTGAATCGAAATCCCATGAATAATTCATTTCATCCGAAAGTGGAAGAGTAATGTCATTATATTCACCTGGGGTGATCCCAGTTGTAGGAGTATGGGGGGGCCAGGAATATCCCAGCTCACCCCCGCTCACCACATCATTCGAGTGGTCCAATTGAAATGCGTAATATGCATAGAATTCCTGAACGTTTCTGGAATAGATTGTGATATCGTTAACACCGGGTCCTTCAATTGCCAAATCTAAAGGATTCTGGCTGACATAATAGACTAGACTGTCAAGATCTGGTGTAAGAAGGATGTCTGTCTCCTTGATCTCGAATATCACATCGAGATCGTTGGGAAATGCCGGATTAGTGACGAGAGTGTTGTAAATGTACAATCGATACACATGTCCCTCATTAAGATGTCGGACAACCTCGGCAACACCGTGATCCACAAAAAGCCCTGAGACTAAGATCGTCCCATCTGTTACATCGTAGACATCGGTATAAAAATGGCCGTTTCCGGAGCGGAAGTGCAGTGTGAAGTTGCCTGTCTCATGCATCTTGAAGAAATAATTGTATTCTTTTCCGGTTGGCCCCTGACCCAGATGACCTTCTTTTTTGGCTATCCAGAATGGGCTCGAGGAGCTGAATGTCACCCATTCCATAACACCCCCTTCCCATCCCCCTGCCCCTGGACCAATAGGCCATAACGTTCTCAAGTACAAGGCAGCATCGCTTGCATAATTCACATCCAATTTATGCCAATCATAGTTTGGATCATAACTGCCAGTGCCGTTAAAAAAGACGGCATCGCCTTCATCTATCGTTTGATCCTCCCCAGCATCCGCAACAGGCGGCTCATAAGCATTCTCCAGCACATACAGGTAATCATCATTGCAGCCGAACAAAATCTCTGCTAATCCGTCCTGCTCCAAATCGGCGATCGTGGGCTGCCCCCAGATATGCTCGGTTGTCTCGAAAATCCACTCGATCGAGCCATCAACCGTGCTAAGGCAGTAGAGGTTTGGATACGCACCAGCTATCACCTCTATCACGCCGTCGCTGTCGATGTCTGCTGTGACCAAAGGCGCCTGAGACCATATGGAATCAGGTAAAACCGTTTCCCATAGTATCGTACCGTCCGTGCCCTTGTATGCGATTATTGTGTGATCGTTCGAATCTCCACCTATGATGTCAACAAGACCGTCTCCGTCGATATCCAGAACCGTTGGGGATGTGTAGAAGTAGGTGTGAACGCTGCTCCTCCAAAGTTCTGTACCGTCGTGGTTAAGAACTACGGCATCCCCCGAGATGCCCAAGCCTTTCCGACCTATTGTAAATAAAATGATTTCACCGTAACCGTCACCGTCCACATCAGCTATGACAGGCGTGGCTTCAACACCGTAGCCTATTGTGTTCTCCCATTCTAGGAATCCTGTGACAGCATTGTAGACTCTCACAATCGCATGATTGTCGACCACCACAACCTCAAGGTCACCATCAAGGTCAATATCTCCGATAGGGGAGGAAGCTCGAATAAAATGCTCAAAGATCTCCGAGCGCCATATCACATCACCGTTGGGTCCGTTGAATGCATAGAAATGGAAGTCTAGACTTCCGACAAGTATATCGTTGATGCCGTCGCCGTTGATGTCGTGAAGCAGAGCTGAGGCTTGAAAACCCCTATGCGGACTACTGGAACTTTCAGTTTCAAACTGCCATAATAGACTTCCATCTTCTCCATTTAAAACATACATGTACGGATCGCCGCTATCCTGATAGTACCCACCAAATACGATCTCGTTCAAACTATCGCCGTCAACATCTCCAATTGTTGGTGAGCAAACGATATCCCCTATTACAGAAAAATTCCACAGTTCGTTGCCGTACATATCTAGAGCGTATAGATGTTGATCATTTGAGCCGAATACAACCTCAAATTCACCGTCATTGTTTATATCTCCCACGGTGGGAGGAGATTTAACATCATCACCAGTCAAAAAAGTCCATTTGATTTCAGGCTCGATGATATTGCTGGTTAAGGGCGAGTTTCCCCTGCGTTCAATATCGTACCTGTACATCAACCAATCACGATCTTGTGCTGCGACACCTGTTGCTGGAATTAGCATGATGAATATCAGTAGAGATGCCGCTAATCCGGCCTTACAAATCCTGCTGTGCTCTCCCTTTCTTGCCATTCAAATCCCCCCTCATTACACATCCAATTTGTTATATCGGATATTAATGTATAGATTATTATATTAATTTATAGAATATTTATAATTTTGTGTGGAAAAGGCGATTGTGAGTTGTGCCCACCACCATCTCCCCTACGCCCACCCCTGGCTTTTAACATCAAAAATTCAATCCGCAGCCACCAGAGTTGTGGTGTCTATAACTCCCCTCACACTTCTGATCTGCTTCATTATGATATCTCTCAATTTTGTGCTGTCCCTCTCCTCGATTACGAGCACCATGTCATATTCCCCATAAACCAGATGAATGCCCTTTATGCCTTCGATCTCCTTGAGCTTCTCCATAGATAGGTTCTCTTCGCCCACAGCCACCTTGACAAGAACAAAATTTGAAGATCCACCATTCATTGAAAGTCACCTGGGATTAATAGCTTTAACAGTATAAAAGGGTTGTCGGTTTGAATTGACGACGAAGCTATGATATCAATTGAGGCTCACCACCATTTCCCCCAACCCCCTCCCTGTTTTACAAGTTTTCAACCGATAACAAGCTAAGGAAATTAGGTTTTACCCCAGTAACTGTGGAGAGTATATTCAAGAGGCTGCCAGGAGGGTTTGGACGTCGATCACGCCCCTGATGGCCCTGATATCCCTCATCAACGAGTGCCTATCCATTTCGCTCGTCTCTCTGACGATCAAGACCAGATCGTATTCTCCGTAAACACGATGTATTCCGTTGATGCCATCGATACCACCCAGCTCCATAATGGTCTTCTCCTCTGCCCCTGGTACGAGCTTTACCAGAATGAAGTTCGCTGCCATTTCTGTCGGCTCGAATGAGGGCGGAGGTGCCACGATTTTGGGTCTTAGGACATCAATAGTCAGAAGCGGCTCAATATAACGATTATCCGTTGCATATCTCAACATATCACCATCTTTGATATTTGCCTCCCACGTATAAATTCATTGCGAGGCTACAATCAACCCTAAAAATCACCCTTTATTATCATGTTCAATAATAACATGTGCATCCTCATGTCACCTGTGAGCTCTGGATGAAAGGCCAAGGCGATCATATTCTCCTGTCTTGCAAGTACTATCTTGTCCTCCACCCACGCTAACGGCACGCATTTCCCCCATACCTTTAAAATGGCAGGGGCACGGATGAATACGGCCTTGTAGGTCTGTTCAAAGCCTTTGACATCAAGCGCGGTCTCAAAGGACTCCCTCTGCCTTCCAAAGGCGTTTCTCTCCACTTTCATGTCCATGAGTTCGAGAAGCTTTGTCCCGCTTTTTTTCACCTCTTCATCCCCCTCCTTGGCCAGCAGTATGCAGCCGGTGCATGTGCCCATTATCGGTAATCCGCTTTTTGCCTTGTCCCTGATGATCTCCAACATACCGCCCTTTGCCAGGAGTTTTGAAATTGTTGTGCTCTCTCCGCCGGGTATGATCAGGCCGGTCACGTCTCTCAATTCCTCCTTCCTCCGAATAGGCGTTGCTCCGCCCGTCATATCGAGCTCGTCCATTGCTCTTTTTACTGCACGGATATGCTCAGACACAGCCCCTTGAACAGCAATAACGCCGATTTTCATGCAGGCACCTTTCCCTCACGCCCTAAAACGAACGCTAGGACGTTTTTTCCAAGAAAATGAGGATATCTCCTGATTTCAATTTCGTCGTATCCAGCTCCTCAACCTCCAAAGGCCTGCCATCCCTGAAAACGCCTATCACCACCAACCCCTTCAGCTCCTTGGATGTTTTGCCTATCTCCTGCTTTGTTACCCTTCTCTCCCCGGCGTTTATTCCGTGCTCCGCAGTGAGCATATCCTGAAGAAGGAGCGCCAAATGCTCATGTTCGGTTGCAGCAGCCATGAGATGCCCCCCTGCAATGGAAGGCGAGATTATGATATCTGCACCGCTCCTCTTTAGGAGCTTCGTATTCTCCCCCTGGTTCGCTCTCGCTATTATCTTTATGCTATTGTTCATGTCCCTTGCAGTCAAACTGATCAGTACATTGGTATCGTCCCTCGAAGTTGTTATTATCATGTGCTTGGCCTTGGATACAACGGCTTTGTTCAACAACGCCTCCTGCGAGGCATCACCCAGTAAACCCGTGAAATCATCCTCTGTAGCATCCTGAATTGCCTCTTTATTGCTGTCGATCACGATTATCTGGTCCCTTTGATAATCCTTGGCTATCAACTCATTTGCAATGGTTTTACCCATGGTTCCGTAGCCTGCGATGATCACGTGGTCCTTTAACTCCTTTTGAAGCTTCTTCATACGCCTTTCCTCCACGAACTGTTGAAAAACCAATTGATAGGCCGTGCCAATGAAAACTATCCATATCACAGCCCTCATTGGTGTGGCAACGAATGAATCAAAGAGCATGGAAAATGTGCTGTTAGGATGGATATCCCCATAGCCTGTGGTAGTGATCGAGATTGCCGTGAAATAAATAATATCCACCGGGCTGATATCCTCATCCCTGGTATCCACAAGCCCATCCCTGTCGAGCCAGAATGCCAACGCAATGATACATAGAAGCACGAATATTAATAATAGGCGATACCCCAGGGTTTTCATGAGCGAGCTCTTGTCCTTCACGAACAGTATCTTACCTCTCACGGTTCAACACCTTGTTTCGTGGTTATTGTTTTCTGCATTTTAAAGGTTTTTAATCTCATTATGAGCAATCGCTACGAAGAGGTTAAATACGACAGGGATAATCCAAGGATAACTGGTATAGATGGCAAAAAAAAGACGACATGGTAAAGGCGTTTACCTCAATAAACTTTTAAATTTTTTAGAAAAGGACAGGACGAACCTCGTTACAGCGGCGATCTTGATCCTTCTCTACATCGTGATAAGGATGTATTTCGAAGGAGCTTTATTTCATAGGGAGGAGAGCGGCGAGGTAAAGCTCCTTATGTACAATGCCTTCCATCAAATAACAGGATTGTTCACGGCATTTTTAGGCGGCACCCTGATAATAACCTTCCTCGCGAAAGAGAAGCTCAGAAAGGTCGTTGATGTGATGCTGTGCGGTTTTTGGCTTATAATTCTCGGACCTCTTATCGATTTTTATGTCTTCCATAGAGCTGAGGGGTATCGGTACATCGAGCCCACTGAATCTTTGGCTAAAGGGGCCGGACCGGGACTCATAATACAACTATCCATAATTTGTTGTCTGGCTATAGCTTATGTTCTTATCAAAAGCCGTTCTGTTGTTCGTGCTTTAGCTTCCGGGGTTTTTCTTCTCGCCCTACTGGGCTTTGCCGCCATGGTACCTTTCTTTCTATCGCTATTCTATTCTCCAACCACGATGGGGGCCGGGCAGATTTTCGTGACCCTGTTTTTCTTCCTGTTATCCACGGTATTCGTGGCAATTGTCTTGGATTTGACCAATAAAAAGATCTTGCCCATCTTTTTACGGAAAATGAAGGTACAATGGCTGCTTTATTTCCTGATGATCGGTATTGCAGGTTTTACATTATCCGGGCGTTTTGTATTTTGGGAATCCGGGGGATTTGTAGATGAGATGCCGTACGGGCTATTGGCTGTCTTCACCATGCTGTTGGCGGCACAGTTCGCTCTCATGATGGGGGACATCTCTTTGTGGAAGAGGATAAAAAAGAAGAGAATACACGGAATATTCACAAGGGACCAATATCTCCAATTTGCCATTTTGCTGGCCCTGTTCTCCCTGGCCTTTGCCATACAATTGGGCATGTTTTCAACGCTTTTTTGTTTAGGCTTTCTTTTTATGGGGTGGGTATATTATTCCAGCCCCATTAGGCTTGCAGATAGGCGATTCGGGGCATTTGCTTTTGGTGCCCTATCGTCTATTGCATTCATGATCGGATTCTTAGCCACAAAGGAACTATCTGAACTGACGATGGCAAATTGGGTTCTTCTAGGTCCATGGGTTGAGGCCTATAATCTACCTCAAACTGCAGTAATTGTTTTGCTGTCGATCTTTATCATGGGATGCCTTCTCCATCTGTTGTTAAGGCGGCTCGAGGTATCTGTAACCAAGAAACCAGGCAAGGATATTCGATGAGGTGTAACCTCTATGGCAGACGATAGTAAGAAAATCGGAAACAGAATTCAAAGGTTCATAACCATGCTTGAGAAGGACAGAACCACGGTGGTTACAGCCTTTTTATTGGTGCTCTTATATGGATTGATCAGGGCGGTGGTGGAGATATTTCTTTTAGCTGACAAAAATACCTATACAGGAAGTATTTATCTGTCTTCCCTTCACAATTGGGCCCATGTTCTCGCGTTCTTCACAGGGGTATTTCTTACAGGAACACTGGTCATCTCATTGCTTGCAAAGGTGAAGATAAGGAAGGCTGTGAATGTTGTTCTACTTGGTTTCTGGATCATAATAATCCCTCCTTTATTGGACTATTTTATATTCGGTGTTAGGAGCATAGAAGCCTATCACTACGCACCTATCGAGGATATCGGATCCAATATTCCTTCCTTTTTCCTTGCATATTCAACGACCTGGGGATTGAGAATACAGGGTTTTATCATAGCAGGGTTGGCCGTATTTTATGTGGCTTACCGCTCCAGATCCGCAATGAGAACCATTCTGGCGATACCTGCGCTTATCTGTGTCATAGTGCTCTTCGGCTCATTGAACTTCATTTCTGTGACCGGGGAGTTGTTCATTCCACCCGGTGAGGTTTTAAACCCAGCTGGCGAGGTCACGAAACCCTTTGTCGGGCCGCAACTGTTCATGGTGGAGATGCTGTTCGTCATCTCGGCTTTCTTGGTGATCATATATGTCGACCGCTCAAACAAGAAGATTTTCCCTTATTTGTTAGACAGGGTCAAACCACAATTCGTTCTATACCCCCTTGTCATAGTGGGTGCAGGACTCTTCCTTGCAAGGCCTTTGGATATAACAAATGCCAATGATTTTACTGTAATCGTCCTGGTCATCCTCATCACCGTTTTTGGCTGGCTCTTCGCATCCATCCTCAAACTGTTTTATGAGCCTGAGAAAGGCAAGAAGAAGGGCAGGAAGAAGAGAAAGAAGCACACGGTCCTTACAAAATCGCAGCTCAAGCATTCGGCCGTTGTCCTGGCCATCGTGACCCTAAGTTTGAGCTTTTTATCGGGTTTTATTCCGTTATTACTGTGCGCTGCATGTATGCTGTTGTTGTGGCTGTATTGCCTGCCTTCATTTAGATTTAAAAATATCATCCAAAAAGCCATTATTTTCGGTCTTTGTTCGTTCCTCGCCTTCTTGATAGGTTACTTTTCTGTTACCCATTTCAATAGGTTCGTATTCGGTGCGTATGAGATCTGGTACCCTGCGACAAGAACTGTTTTAGACATGAATACGGCAATTGTAGGTGCAGTTGTATTCGTTGCCGGGATTATGGTTTCGATATTCTATCCAAGATCTTCAAAATTGGTCCTCGGTGCGGTAGTTTTTATTGGTATTGTAGCGACCTTTACAATATTCGTTATTTCACCGATCTTCAAGGATTTCTTCACGGAATCATGGCCCTTCATCCTCGCCAATTTTCTATGGATTTTTCTCTTATCCATTATTCTCATTTCCTTTATGGTACATATGATCGATAGAAAGATACTGCCCAGCTTATGGAGGAACCTTCGGCCTTTTAGGACCCTTCATTTCATCCTGATGGTTTGTATTGGGCTTGTGGTTGCAAACAATATCGATCTTTTTGATGCTAATAACGTTCCTTATATCATAATCGCCGTGTTCTTATTGATCTTTCTGTGGCAATATACGATCATGGTAAATGACGTTTATGACCAAAAGATAGACGAATTGTCGAACATCGACAGACCTCTTATTGCTGGGGTGCTGACAAGGTCCCAATACACTAAATTGATCGTTTTGATGGCCCTATTTTCGGCAGTGTTCAGTTTTTTATTGGGGCCCATGATCTTTTCATTAGCCCTTGGCTATATCTTTTTAGGCACGATCTACTCGGTACCTCCTATCAGAGTCAGGGACCGCATTTGGAGCTCATGCATCATAGGCTTGGGATCAGCCTTCGCTTTTTTGATTGGATATTTTACGCCGAATTTTGAGGGAGTAATAGCTGATCTAACCCCGAATGCAATTTTAATATCTTTCATGATCTTCTCTGCTCTTTCTCTGGCACCGATTTTAACCGACCTTAAGGATTACGAAGGAGATAAAAGAGCAGGTGTGAAATCAATATACACTGTATTTGGTCTGGAGAAAGGTAAGAAGATGGCCTCGACTCTTATCCCGATCTTGTTTTTGGTACCTACCCTCATTTTCCACAGCATTTTAGACGTTGTTACCTTCATAATTTTTGGAGTCATTGCTACGATGATCTTCTACAAGAGAGGTGATTTTCGTGGGGTGTTCGGATGCTATTTCGTCGTGATAATTTATTGTATAATGAGGTTTGTTGAGGTTCTGCCCTTGGCGATGTAATCTTCCTACCACCCGTATTTCAAGTTGATCTGCATCGCCTTTCTGATGAGCAGCAGTTCTCGTCCTCTTAAAATATATTCTGGTCTTTTTAATGTGCGCAGTATCACTTTCAATAATGAGATCTCGCTCTGATCCTTTCCAGTTACCATAAAAGTAGCAATAACTATTTTATCCCAAGCTTCCTGTAAAAAAGCGGTATTTCCCCGTCCCTCCAGTCCCCGCAAATCTCACTGCATTTATCTGAGGGTATCGGTCTCTCTTTTATTTCCGCGATCTTATCGTAGTTATCGAGCATCAGGCACTTGCATCCCGGCTTCTGGAAGTTCCTGTGCATTCTTTTCCATATGTCCTTGACACTCTCCTCCTTCACATTCCCGTAAGAGAAGGGGAGCACATCGCATGGATACACGTTACCATCTGCATCGATATGCAGCCTGTTGAATCCTGCTGTGCATCCCATGAAGTTCTCGCTGTCCATGAAGGGACCTGCTATGACCCTTGGATAATCCTCCTTTTTATTTGCAAATATGTGAATTTTAACGAGCTGCTCTCTTTCATCCTCATCGAGAAGATGCTCCTCTTTTCCCCATATCCTTCCCACAGGTATGGGTTCAAATATCGCGATGTCATCCACATCCTTGTCCCTTGCAAGATCCAGAAACCGAAAGATCTCTTTGCTTTCTATTCTTTCTCTCGTCGCGACTGTGGACAAAGCGACGAGCAGGCCGGCCTTCTTCGCGTTTTCTATGGCCTTCAGAGCATCCTTGTGCGCGTTCTTATAACCTCTGAGCTCGTCGTTCTCTTCCTTATCCGTGTGATCCAAACCAATGAAAACCGCCTGCAGCCCCGCCTTTTTCAAATCCTTTGCAGTCTTTTGGGTAAGCGAACATCCTGGTGTGGAGATGTTGACTATCGCCCTGTCGCCAACGCTTTTCACCATATCGATGATGTCTTCCCTCATAAGCGGATCTCCACCAGTCAGGAGGAATGAGTAGGCACCCAAATCTTCGAGATGTTCTATGGTCTTCTCTACCAAATCGAAGTCCAAATCCTTGCCTTTCCTTTCAGGGGAGATGCAGTGCCAGCAGTCATGCTTGCATTGATGCGTTACTGCAAAATTCACGATCTCCAATCCGGCTTTGCCTTTCGACGCTTTGACCTGCGCCTTCGCGAACCTTTCGAAGGCCTTGCTGGGAAAAGGCGGAAGATAGGCGGTGAGAATGGCCTTTCCATCCATAACCACGATCGTATTCGTTTTCCTCGGCCCTACGAAGCTCCTTAGAATGAACAGGCGGAACCTCCAAGGCAATGCCTTGATCTCCGGCATTTTTGCCATTTCTCTGATGGGATTCAACTCAGACTTGGCTTTCATACAATTACCTGTGTATCGTCATTTCTTTGGCAGCGATTAACTGCTCCGCAATTTCTTTCAACGAATTATTTGCCTCGCTCTTCGTGACATCGAATTTTTGGTTAAGTACGGATAAGAGGTCATTGACACCGTGTTTTCCATCGCAAAGTGAGATTATGGTCTCCTTCAGTTCGCTGTGGGGAATTTCAAGATCTGCGAAAGCGATCTTCCCCTCCCTGATCTCATATCTGCCCAGAACCTTTGGCCTATCCTCGGCTTTCAGCTCAGGAATCTTGAAGTAAGCTGGTCTGCCGTCTTTATCATGAATAGGATAAAAAGCGTACATGGGGGCTTCCTCCCCGAACTTCAACCTGTAAACATATCTGTAACATTCCAATCCTGCTGTCACACCCTGGCCAAGGGCCTTGGCAACGCTGAACGGCGGTCCTGTCACATCACCGGCTGCAAACACCCCCGATATGGATGTGCGCATGCTCCTGTCCACTTTGATAAACCCGTTCCTCATTGGCAGATCTTTCAAGAAATGCGATGTGTTGGTTCTCAGCATATAGGACTCAAAATCCAC
>CBDUXN010000027.1:0-27569 GCA_965371185.1 uncultured Thermoplasmata archaeon | reverse complement strand
GGTGATCTGTTGCCCTCATCTTGTCTATGATGATGCGAAGCTGCGTGTCCACTGTGCCCACCCTCTCCTTGAGTATGTGTATCACACCGTCAGCTAAAAATTCCTCATCACACACTTTATTGGGATCCCTGGGAAATTCAGATACCAAAAACACGGTTGCATCCAGGCTTCTCAGCCATTCAAAGACCTGGAACAGCTCGTTCCTGTCCTCCTTGATCTGAGCTATTATCGTGAGAACGGAGAGAGAATCCACAACCAGCAGGTCGTATCCCTGTCCATCCTTTACCGTCTTTGCATAAAGTTTGAACAGCTCGAGCCAGCTGCCCTTTGAGTCTATTTCCGCAAGTTCCTTCCTCATGTACGCCATGTCCACGATGGTAACGTAGTCCTCTACATCATCGTGCTTCAAGCCCAGGTTCTCCATTTGCTTCAGCAGGTTGGCTCGGCTCTGCTCCAGGGAAATGTACGCACCCTTCATCTTATGTATAATTGCGTTGCCGTGCAGAATATTGTACGCAAGGGACGACTTCATTGTTCCCGGGACGCCGCCCAACAGGACAATATGACCTTTAGGTATTCCCCCGCCCAATAGCTCGTCAAAACCCTCGATATGTGTTTGAATTCTATCCGCTGGCACCCTATCACCTGCCACCATATCGTGATTTGAGTATTTAAGTTTTCAATCCAAGCCCACGGCCACAAAAGACCTCGCGTCGGTGACATCCTTCAGTGAGATCCCCTTCTCCCCGATGCTGTAACCTGACTTCGCTCTTCCTGAGCCTATCATCGCCTCGATGTGCATCTCCTCCCCGTCGAGCCTGATCAGGTTGTCAACGCTCGCCTTCAACATCGTCTCCGTCTGCGCATCTACGCTCCCCTGGGCGTATGTGATGATACCTGTGCCCCGAGCCTCCTTTATGTTCAGCACGAACGATTTGAGCACACGGTTGATGAGCTGATGGGGATTGTACAAAAAGAAGGATGTTGAGGAGTCCATAACAGCCCTGAACCTGTTGAACTTCTTGTAAAGAAATCTCGTTCCCCCTGAGACATGAAGCATGACATCTGTGGGGTTCTCTGTGTGGGATATCTTCAGGGTCTGTGTTTCTTTAGGTACCTTTGTTCCCAAGCGTGACAATGTGTCTATCCTGAATATGAAGTTGTCCTTGGCGAACTTCTCTATTGGCCAATTGAAGGCCATCATCCTCTCGCTGAGCTGATTCCAATTGTAATCGCTCATCACGTACAGGCAGGGCTCCTCCTGAAGCAGGCCGCTGTACAGGAACTGATAGCAGAAAATGGATTTTCCTGTCTTCGGTGGACCGTATATCAGAGTCACCGTATTCTCCGGTAGGCCGCCGCCTAGTAAGGCGTCCAATCCATCCAATCCAGATTTTATTCTGGGTACCACCACATCACCTGTATATCATATTCAGCAGGGTATCTACAGCATCGTCAATACCTTCCTTTTTCATCACGGATGTAGGAACTATCGGTATCTTCTTTGAAATGTTCATCTTCTCCCTGATTTTTTCTGGCGTGAGTGCGTTATCCAGATCCTGCTTGTTCGCCACTATCACCTTGGGAATGGCCTCCGCCCTGCACAGCTTTATCATTTCCTCGGCCCTGGGAAATGTCTCAGGCTGTGTTGAGTCGATCAATATGAAGGTTCCCATCGCCTCCCTGGCCAGTGTTTCGAGGAGTAGATCGAATCTTTCCTGCCCTGGTGTGCCGAAGATGTCGGCAGAAAACCCTCTGTGCTCCATATGACCGATATCGAGGGCAACGGTCGTTGGAAAGGCCTCGAATGCCTGCCTGTCCACCGAGACGCTCTCCTTTGCTATCGCCTGCACAAAACTCGTTTTCCCTGCATTGTATGGGCCTGTAACTAACAGTTTTGGTATGAAGGCTTTGACACCACCTGGCTCAAGTGTCTCAAAGAATATCTTAAGATCAGAATGCTCTGTCCAGTTGGATTTAGTTACGGAGAACACCTGCTTGAATATCACCCTCTCCACAATGGGCTGGATCCTTACCTCGCAGTCCACCAGCTCTCCAAAGGATTTGAACACCTCATCATCATATTCCCATTTTGTGAACACGTAGATAAGATTCACTTCTTTTTCTTCTGCAAGTCTGTTCCAGGCATCTATCATATTCAATGTACTGGCAACACCGACGGAATCCAAAAGCATTGCCACGTCCACTATTACCCCTGTTCCTCCCTGTATGTCCTCTATGGCCTTGGTCACCATATCCAAGGTTTGAGAAGGGTCAGGAATGTTGTATTTGCCATTTCCCGGCATTCCAACTCTAACGGAAGCCGAATCCACAAAGAATAGGCGCTCTGAATCGACATCATCCTTGATATTCCAGCCGAAGTTGTGCAGTTCGCTGAGGATCGTGTTGGGAAGTGATGTGTTCGTGAAAATGAACCCTTTCTCCCCGTTGTTCTTCATTCTCTCTCCTATCACCTGATATCCGAAGATATGGGAGGGCACTCCAGGCTCGGCAATAAAGGCCAGGGATTTGCCTTTTGGCAGGCCGCCGTTCAAAAGGTCGTCCAGTCTTGGAATGTAGGTGTTTTTGAGGGGCATAATTACCTCCAATAAGGAGACCACCGCTCGTCTATCGTTAAAGTGAAGACGCAGTGCGGATCGCCGGTAGCAAGGCATCGTTTTTCAATTGCATAGTAATCTTTCCCAACTATTGCTGAAATCGTGCCAGCCAGGCAACCACGAGTGAAATCGCAGACAGGATCCTTTGAAGGTCCAATCGCTATCGCCTCTGTTGATTCTTCACACTGTAACTCCAAGTGTTCCACGCTCATATCGATTACCTTCAGTCTTCCAAAACCCAGCTGCGCCCAAAGGGAAATGATTGTATCAGGCATCTTGTACTTGTTGAGCTCAAGGGATCTTGCAACCCGTTCACCGCATCTGAATCCCGACCTGAACAGGAACTCCTTTCCGGTGCCGCTGCCCACCATGGATTCAAGCTCATTGCGTATGCTGCGCATGAATTCGTTCGGCACCACAAAGAATCCCAATTTTGCCTTGGCCACATCCAAATCATCCTTATCCAAACAGACACCACCTTAACTCTTATCTTTATCAGAACCTGAAAATATCAGCTCAGTTATATTCTGAAACGCATTCTCCACGTTCTCACCGGTTTTTGCGCTTGTCATCAAGGCCTTTGTACCGAATTTATCTGCCAGCTCATTTGCATCCTCCAGGGTGAATGCGTAATCATCCTTCAGATCCCCCTTATTAATCAGTATCAGAATGGGGGAGTTGTTCGTAATATCCTTGAACGAGGATATCCAATCCGTGAGATCATCCAGGGTTTCCTTCCTCGTTATATCAGCAACCACGAGACCTGCCTCGGCTCCTCTGAAATAAGCCTTCCTGATGTGGTTGAATGTTGTCTCCCCTGCAATATCCCATATCATCAGAATTATATTCCTATTGTCGTAAGTCAATTTCTTCTTCGCAACCTTCGTCCCAATCGTGCTGAGGTACTCATCACCAAATACATTGAAAACGTACCTGTGAACCAGGCTGGTCTTACCAACAGCCAGATCGCCCAGCATGCTTATCTTCTTCATTATGCCCTCATCTTCCTCAATTTCTAGTTCTGTCTCCAAAAAGAATCAATCCTCCTCCAATATCTTCTGGGTTTGAGATGCCTTGGACTCCATCTCCATCAATATCAATCCAGTTTGTGCTTCAGGCTCAGCAAGGCCAACCAGGAGAGCCTTCCGGCCCGCAGGCTGAAGGAATATCGTCCCATCCTCCGTCTTCACGCTTATTTCATTAACCTTCCCGATGCTCATCTGGCTGCTCGCCGTCTCCGCGGATGCCATCACGGTGGAGCATAATGCCGCAATTATCCTGTCGTTCATCTCAGGTGGGGTTCTTGAGGAAATCAGCAGACCTTCTGTGCTCACTATCGCGGTGGCCCTTAGATGCCCCACGTTCATGAGCTTTCTCAGTATGTCATCAAGCCGCTCCTTCTTCGTTAATTTTGAATTTGGTTCTTCCATACCCTTCACCTCTCCTTCCCATTGCTTAGCCTTGTAAACCCTACTTTCGGGATTAAGGGGTTGTTATTATAAAATTGTTTCTGAGGAAAGGAGGAATGCGATGGTGTTATAAAGCTATATAGGTGGATATCCATTTGTGAAATGAAGCGAGGAGCGATAAATGACGTGATATGAGAGGAGAAAGGAAACGAATAATTATCTACAGGTATTTTTGGATTGGTTCATTATTGGCTGTTTTTTGGGTATAATAATTAACTTTCACATGTTCCATAGGTATTTTTTTTCCCCGATAGGCGTCTTATTGCTGCTAACAATAATTCTATTATTTACAGCTCCATTCTCAGCACTCTTCATCGTACTCCACCGTCAAAAGATCAAAATGATGGGTTATAAACCATCTCATGAGACAATAGCTATTCACCAAACAAGAAATATTGTTTTAAATCTACCTTATGATAAAGCCTTCGAACTCTGTCTTAATTCCCTAAAAACCATAAAAAAATATAGGATCAAGAAGGTAGATCAACATCATGGAATAATCGGGGCGAGAAAGGGATTGAAATGGTATAATTATGATGAGACTATATCATTTAAAATTTGGAAAATCAATAGTAATAGAACACACATAAAGATATCAACTAGACCTCTTATACCGTTCTTAATTTTTGATTATTCGGGCAGCAATTTTGATAATGTAGAAAAAATTAGATTTTTCATTAAAGCACAAGCGAATTAATTTCTTCATCAAGTGTGTGGAACGAAAATAACTAGGGTTATGAGCGAACATTTGCGATACATTGAAATACTAGTAAGACAATGTAATACGTGGTGAAAACTTTGTCTGTTTCGGTGACTCTCAGACTGCCGGAAAATATTGTGGTGCAGCTCGAAGACCTTGCAGAGAATACGGACCGCACAAAATCGTATCTGATTAAGAAGGCGATAGAGCAGTACCTTGAAGAATACGCAGACTATCGAATCGCTTTGGATCGATTGTACGACAAGGACGATGAGATTATTCCATCTAAAGAACTGAGGAAGCGACTTGCCAGCGGAAATTGAATACAAGGCATCTGTTTTTCGCGATCTGAAAAAGATCGGATTGTCAGAAGGCGGGAGAATCGTTGATAAACTAGAAAAGATTTTGAAAAAGAATCCTGACAAGGGAATCCCCCTGAAAGGTGAGTTTGCAGGTCTTTTTAAATTGAGGGTTGGAGATTATCGAGTGATTTACACAAAAACGAAAAAAGGCGTTCTAATTCTTAGAATTGGTCATCGGAAGAAGGTTTACAAGTGAGGATTATTCATATAAAACAGAGTTAGATCCACAGTAAGGACATTGAATAGTTATGGGTCTTGAGGTTGAAGGGATTCCCAAAGCAGACCCACAACCAGTGCAGCTCACCTGCGCGACGTCTGAACTTGATTTCTTTTTTGTTACGGCCATCAGTGTCGCAATTATAACGATAATTACTAAAGCCACTATCCCCAATAGAATGGCTATTAAGGTATAATCGTCATCTCCACCATTTCCACCAAACAATCCCCCACCAACGCCTGTTTCATTTACAATCAATGTAGTACTCACAGGCTCTGACCACATATCTTTGTCATCTTTTACTTTGAAAGTAATGATGTGTTCACCAACCGATAAAGAGGGTGAGGTAAAGGATCTATCAGAACTTAAGAATCCGTCGATATCGGATTCCCAGTGATATGTAACTATCGAGCCGTCACTATCATCGCCGTGGCCAACGAAAGTTACAATCTCACCTTCTATCGCCGGATTTGGAATTACAGTATCAATATAAGCAATTGGAGCATAATTTTCAGGTATAGCATTTATTGTTAAAGTCGTTGTATCAGGGTCTGACCAAGCTCCATTGTCGTCCTTAACACTAAAGGATATTGTATGTATGCCCAAGGAGAGCGAGGATGTACTAAAAGAACTATACTCACCGAGCACACCATCAACATCAGATTCCCAGGAATAGGAAATAATTGTGCCATCATCGTCTGTACCATGGCCAGTGAAGGTTACAGTCTCCCCTTCTATTGCTGTGTTTGGAGAGATTGAATCGATATATGCGATTGGGATTAGATTTTCAGGTTTGGAGTTTATCACTAGGGTTGCAGCATCACCGTCGGACCAGATTTCTCTGTCGTCCTTTACTTTGAAGGTAATTGTATGTATGCCTATAGACAAGTAGGAACTACTGAATGAATCCGAACTACTAAGCTTGCCATCGATATTCGATTCCCATGAGTAAGAAGTTATTGTGCCATCGTTATCATAGCCGTGGCCTGTGAAATTTACTGTTTCTTCTTGGGTTGATGGATTCGGCGAAATATCATCGATATAAGCTATCGGGGCTATGTTTGGTTCTAGAACATTAATCGTTTTTACTGCTGGATTGTTACTCTCAATGCCGTTTTCATCTCTGACTTTTAATGATGCGAAATATGTTCCCGTATCAGAGTAACTATGGGTTACAGTAGGATTGGTTATCCAACTAGTATTGCTATTGTCCCCGAAATCGAAGAAATACTCAAGGATACCCTGGCCCGAAGAATGTGACCCATCAAATTGTATGACTTCCCCCACACCAACTGTATTTTGAGATACTGAAAGAGATGCGGTAGGCCATTGTTCCGTTCCGTACATAAATATATAAGCACCAACACTTACAAGGATTTCATTACCCGTAAAATAATCGGCATCTCCGACAAAAATATCTATTATCCCATCGGGCATACCTTCTGTCTGCCATAAAAGTTGATAAGTTTCCTCTATATCCTCATAAGCCAATACAAACAACTCTTCCTCACCGATTACAATCTGATTACATTTATTAAATTCTATATCGCAAATGTCTATGCATTTATCATAAATTCTATTGAAATCTGAAGAGCTCCATTCCTCAATATAGGTTGTTCCATCCCATGCGAATACGATTAAATCGGAAGCAGACAAATCAACAATTGTTTCATTATCACCATCATTATCGGAATCACCGATGTCTATTGCGTATATTGAATAATCAGCATTGTATTCCCATTCTTGGATATAATCGCCCTCATCATGACCCAGGACAAATAATATATCCCTTGTTTCCTGCAAATCGGTTTCATATCCCCCAACAGCAATCTCAGAAGTACCGTCATTATCTGAATCGCCAATGCCAATTGAATAAATATTAGTAATAGAAATTTCGCTATAATATATCTGATCTCGCCATTCAATATCATAAAAATTACCATCAAAACCAATTACATTGATGTAACCATTTTGTGTACCAACCACTAGCTCTATTATATTATCATTGTCCACATCACCAACATCTGCAGCCTGAATAATACCATCACCATTATCAATCTCAAGTTGATAGCTAACTACATAATTTTCTCCATCAAACTCAATAAAATATATCTCATAATCTTCAACGGTGACTATAATCTCGGTCTTCTCGTCATTGTTAAAATCAGCAATAAATATTTGAACAATGCCATTCCAATTTGGTATAAAAATTGAATTCTCAATTACATATTCACCTTTTTCAAATCCAAATATCAGTAGCTCTCTTGAACTTGTAATTAATAATACCTCATTTGATTCGTCATCATCTACATCACCTATAGCGACTGCCTCTATAGGTTCTAAATATTCCTTACTCCATTCCTCTTCATAAGATATGCCATCAAATCCGAATATGCTTATCTGGGGATTCTCATAAAACTCTCCTAATGTTATAATTATTTCGTTTATGACATCGTTATCAGAATCATGGGTAGTAATTCCATAAATTTCTTGCGGAAAGAAATCCTCACTTTCCCACAATAAAGTGTTCTCCTGCCAGATACTTATTCTGTTGGTCCCCGTTACTACCTCATTCTTACCATCGTCATTCACATCATCTACTTCAATGAAAGCAAATGATTCCGGTATTACTGTTTCAATAGCGTATACACCTGATTGATATTGATAAACGTCAACTAAAGCAGCTCCAACCACGATCTCCTCTGCCTCATCATCATCAATATTGCCTATGTCGATATCAATTATATCTACACTGTTATCATCCTTTTTCCATTCTAAGGTATATAATCCATTATTATATCCAAAAATATAAAAAGAGCCCCGCGGGGTTTCTGTCACATATTTCCATTCGCTTATTCCTACAACAAATTCATTTGTACCATCACTGTCAACATCGCCAATCGCTATTGTTCGTGCATTGTTGGAATATGAGTCCTCCGCCCAATATATCCATTCCAGGATATACGTAGAACCGTCATACCCAAATACATAGACATTCGGAAAGGCACCAGTTCCTCCCACAGTACTGGTACCAGCTACAATTTCATTTATGCCATCATTATCTAGGTCTCCAGTTGCCAATCCATAAATTTCCCAGACAGCTAGTATTTGCGACCATTCCTCTGCATAAGTCATTCCAGAACTCTGATAACCAAAAATAAAGATTTCTCCAAACGAAGTCCCAATAATGATTTCAATTATTCCATCGTTATCCACATCCCCTGTCGTTAAACTAATTGCTGCTGAGCCAAGGTTAGGGCTCTTCCATTCATCAACATAATCCCCATTTGAGTATTGGATTATATGAATATGCCCCTCATAATTTCCAAATATGATTTCCACATTGCCATCATTATCAACGTCTGCTGTAGCTACAGAATTTTCATTACCAATCCTAGTTCCATGTCCTTTTTCCCAAACAAGGTTCAGATAATCCTCCTCCCCTGCCCTGGTTCCAGTAGCCAAAGGCATCATTCTTGGTGGTAATTCCGGTAAATCATTTTTTTCCTCATTGGTGTTATATTCAGTTTGTGAATCAATCTGATTGGGAATTCCCTCATTTAATATAAAGTGAAACATACCTGAGGTGAATAGAAAGGTTAAAATCACCACAGTAACTATCTTGTTTCTACTACTAGTTAAGGTATCCATTCTGCGCGGCATATCGCTCCTTCCTAGACTCTGGGCTATTTAATATATCTTATTAACCCATCAACGCGCTGTTTTATATAATACTTTACTTGCTATTTATAAATAACGGGAAAGTAGGGGGAGAGAATTAAAAATTGGTTCTTCCCTTACAACCCCCCAATTATCCCCACCGATATCCCATAGAACAACTTTTTATACAACTAACCAGATTCATGCCAAGGTGATGGTGTGAAAAGCATGATTTTAAAGCTTTTGTGTCTTCTACTTGTTGGACTGCTGCTGTCTCCGACATCCTCGGCATCAGGGTTCGACGACTGGGAGGACGGAGACGAATATGAGATCACTGGCCATTACTTTGATGAGCAGAATTGGACCGCGGAGATCACGAACGAAACAGAGGAAGGAAACGCCACTTTTGTGATATCTTACGTGAACTATGCAAATGTACAGGCATTTCTTGTGGCTTTTAAAGAAATCGAGAACGAGAACGGAACAGGCACTTTACCTTATCAGATGTACGGCATGCATTATTTTACTCCTCAGGGCAATGAGGTCTTCGTAGGGGCCTTGCTTGCGTTCTTAATGGTGTACAACGATTCCAATGGCAACGGCATACCCAATCCCGCCTATCCCGATAACGAGGAGGTATTGTATGTGATTCCATTTGGGATCGGGGAATCATTGGAGGGGGGCGAATCCTATGCGCCTATCGTTACTCCTATCCCGGCCCAGGAAATAGGGGAAGGCCATTTCAAATTCGGAATGAGATACCAGAACCTGTACGCATATGTGAGCCCAAATCCTATCTTGTGGGGCGCATTGAAAACAGGCTGGATCGCGAAATTCAGCGAGCTTCAGATCAGATATGATATCACCATCGACGAGGATACTGGACAGGTCAGGACAGAGACATATTACACCATCGGTCAGGTGATAGGGCTTTGGGCCTTCATTCTTGGTGTTCCATTCCAGGCGGACCGCTCAGATATTCCTGATTGGCTTGGAATCGGTGCAGTGCATTTCGTTACGATCTTCACATCGAAATACGAGGTTACGGGCGAGGATTCGGGCAACACCCTCAGCCCCAACAAGAACGAGCTCGCAAATGAAAACATCTCGATAGTTGTGGGAAATAAGAACGAGAGGGCCTTTGCAATCAGGTTCATGGGTGAGTTCAACCTGATAAACGAGACCTCCGGGAATACCGTGTCTGCGGACAATCAAGCGTACAACATACTTGTCAAGGCCAAGGTTAAAGACCTACTGCTGGTTTGGTGGCAGCTCGGCTTCTCAGCTGCAATATTCAGCGTGTTCGCTTACGGCCTAAGTGATTACATTCAGGATAGTTACGACAGCCCGAGAGACCTGGCACAGAGGAGCCTCAACCCACTTAACCCCGAAGGTTTTGGAGCATTTTCATTGTGGTACGCTGTCTGCTTCCCGGCCTGGCAGGGATACAGGGTGCAGCATGATCCTGTTTACACAGCCTACTTCGGAGAACCACCAGTTGCTCCAGCTGAGGAAGAGGGCGGATTGTGCGGACTCGGCGGCCTGGTATTTGTTGGCGGAATCTGCGTTTCTTCAGCAAGTGCCCTATCAAAGAAGCGCAAGAAGAGGCTGTAAAGCGTTTGGGTGCTTGACAAACCCATTTAGCCACCGCCAAAAATAACCTATATTTTTAATAGGCCGAGGTATTTACCATACCAAAGTAATGGTATAAACATGTTGGAAAACATACTTCGGGAGCTTGAAAGGGGAAAGAAATGCATTATGCTGCATTCCAACGCAGACCCCGATGCCCTGGGCAGTGCAATAGCCTTGAGCCTGGCATTTCCCCACACGAGCATAGGAACCGTTGAGGGTTTGAGCAAGAACGGCAAGAGCCTCCAAAGATATCTTGGTGTGGAGGTAATAGAGAATCCGGATACCTCATTATACGACAAAATCGTTGTGGTTGACAGCTCTTCACCTGATCGCCTCGGCGAATTTTCAGGTAAACTCGTGAACCCGATCGTTATCGACCACCACACCAGAACCTCTGAGTGGAAGACAGAATTATATTACGTGGACGAAGGCAAAGCCTCCTGCGCGGAGATTATTTACCAGTTATTGAAAATTGGAGATAAAGAAATCACGCCCAAAATCGGCCTGGCACTTCTTGCAGGAATATTGACAGATACAGGTAAGTTCAGTTATGCAGATGCAGGCACCCTGAAGACCTTTGCAGAGATCATGGAGATATCGGACATGAGCCTGGGGGACGTGCTCTCGGTTTTTGAGGAGGAGCATGAAACAGATTATTCAAGGAAGATTTCAAGGCTGAAGGGAGCTCAAAGACTAATATTTCACAGTGTGAACAGGTACGTTGTGGCTGTTTCTCAGGTTGGTGCCTTTGAATCCAGCGTATGCAATGCACTGATTTCCCTGGGTGCAGATGTTGCATTTGTGGGCTCACAGAGGGAGAACGAGTTCAGGGTAAGCGCAAGAGCCACGAAGGATATGGTCAAAAAGGGCCTGCACCTGGGAAATCTTCTGGCCGACATAGCAAAGGAGAACAGCTGCAACGGCGGCGGGCATGACGGCGCCGCAGGGTTAAACGGTGTGGGCGATGCTGAGGCCATGCTACACATATGCACGGAGAGGACAAAAGAGGTTTTTATGGGTATGAACTGAGGGCGGGCGGCGGGGGCAAGGCGTCCTGAGGCTTAAGATTTAAGTGCTTGAGAACATAACCGAAGGACAAAGTGCTCCAAAAAATCGCCACAAACAAGAGGAGCACGGCGGTGGGTTCAGTCAAACCCACCCTTAAGCAAACTTTATATCCAAAACATTATATTCGCAGATTGCCGTAATCTAAAAAAATGGAGAAAACGAAATGCCGCAAGAAAAGCCGTCTGCAGGCACCTCGCCTCTGATGATAATGATGATGATGCTGTTCATGATGTTCATATTATTCGATCCAAGGCTGAGGGCATTAATGGGCAACGCTCTCTATCCTGTTTTCACGCCTGCAATTGGATTCGATTTCCGTTTCCCCCTAATAACCATCATGCTTGCAGGACTGATATCCATAACCCTTTCCACGATAATCAGGCATTTCACCACAAACTGGATGGAGCTGGCGAGGATACAAAAAATTCAATCATCCTTCAATAAGGAGATGAAGGATGCCAGGCTTAGGAACGACAACGCAAAGCTGAAGAAGCTCCAGGAAAGGCAGCCTGAGATCATGAGGATGAGCATGAAGCTCTCCACCTCGCAGATGAAAATCATGCCCGTTACAATGATCATTATCATACCGATATTCACATGGCTGTGGATGTTCATGGCCGAATTGCCGGTGGTAACCGTATCCGTGCCCTGGGCTACGAAGGTGAGCCTGATCAGAGGCGATGTTTGCTTTTTTCCTAATTGGATCATACTTTATTCCCTCCTCTCCATTCCATTCAGCCAGATCCTGCAAAGAATTTTAAAATTGTATAAATTCAGGGAGAAGATAAGGGCGCTGCCGGAGGAAGAGGGGTTATTTGAATGATTATCACCATAGGAGGGCCCCCGGGCAGCGGAAAGACCACTGTGGCGAGAATGTTGTCAAAGAAGCTTGGGATGGAGTTGAGAATTATTGGGGAGGTTTTCCGGTCCTTGGCTGAGGAGCGAGGCTTATCCCTGGAGGAGTTTGGTGAGGTGGCCTCAAAAGAACCCAGCATTGACAAGGAGATAGATAGAAGAACCGTTGAAATCGCGAAGAAAGGGGACCTGATCCTGGAGGGAAGGCTTGCAGGGGTAATGCTGAAAAAACACAACTTCCCGGCCTTCAAGGTGTGGCTCGACGCGAACATCGAGACAAGGGCCAAGAGGATTGCAAAAAGGGAGGGAAACGAAGCTAAAGAAATACTGCTGCAGATCGAGGAAAGAGAGCAGTGCGAACTGAAAAGATATGTCGATATCTACGGCATAGAGCTGGATGACAAGGACATCTATGATCTGGTGATAGACACTTCAAACATCCCGGCTGAGAAGGTGGTGGACATCATTTTAGACAAGCTGAAGGTGTAGTCATGCTTGGGAGTGAAGGGGCAAAAAATATAATAAATTGAACAATCGATATCGGTTGGAGCGATTAGATAAAAGGAGGAAATGTATTATGGCAAGAAGTGCAGGTACTGGAATAATCTTTATATTCGGTGTTTTATTGATGTTATGGACCCTATTGGTGTTTGCTATTGGAGTTATTTACTATTTCCTTGGTCTCAGCTCAAAAACTGAAACTGAGAATGCTGATGCTGCCTCAATGATGTTCTATTGTACGATATTCAATGTCGTAATTGTCACAGTATTCATGAGTTACTGGTATATCCGGAAAACAAAGGAAGACAAGATAGACGCTCTTGCTAGCTATCTGAGGATACACAGGAGAACCCCGATAATCAAGGCAGCCCAGCATCTGGGGATGGATGTGAAATCCACAGAAAGACTTTTGTTGGAGTGCATCTCGAAAGGTCAAATACAGGGTTTCCTTGACAGGAGAACCGGGGAGTTCATTCTTGAAGAGAGCATCGCTGATATGAGGGAAGGTGCCAAATGCCCGAATTGCGGCGGGTACACTGACACGGTGACGCTTACCGGAGAGGTGCTAAACTGCCAGTTCTGCGGTTCTGTTGTTCCCTTTGTTAATCCACCTCCAACCGTACCCCCTGTCCCACCGCCAGTCAAACCTCCAAGCCCACCTCCATTGGGTGGCGGGCGGATAATGCTATGCTCAGGCTGCAGGAAGCAGATACCCCTTGACAGCAGGTTATGCCCATATTGCGGCAATAAGTTTGAGAACTAATTTTCATCTCTTTGGCATTGGAGATTACTGTGTAACAATCAACCTTCCAATATAGGAAAAATTGATATACACCATAAGGCTTTACTCATAATCGGAGGAATGATATATGGTAAATTGTCCAACTTGTAGTTCTCAGTTGAGATATATAGAACAAAACAAGCAGTATTACTGCGATAGGTGCCGGGTATATGTACAAGTAACTTCAGCTCAGAGTGCCAAGAATTACAGACTTGTCGGAAGCATCACACCAGTTCTGGAGTATAGGATTTCTCCTGGACAAAAACTCTTTGGCCAGCCGGGGCTAATGGTAAGTCGAGATCCTACTGTGCAAATGGCGGGTAAAACAAAAGGCGGTTTGGGAAAAGCCCTAGGAAGGAGATTACTTACCGGAGAAACAATGACCCAGATGGAATATTCTGGTAACGGAATTGTTAGACTATCCGCAGGGTATGCTGGCAAAATAGTCGACATACAGATTGCCGGAATACCTATAAGAGCAAAATCAGGGTCTTATATCGCAGCAGAAGAAGGTGTCGAGATTGGCACGACAACAGAAAAGATAGGTACCGCAATCATCGGAGGAACTGGTCTATTCCAGTTGTTGTGCACAGGACGTGGTACGCTATTCCTTCAGAGTGTGGGTGATATCATTGAAGGTACTCTTGCCCAGGGACAATCCCTCGTAATTGACGAAAACCACTTTCTTGCATGTGACGACTCCGTCCAACGGGCAAGGGAAAGAGTTAAGGGCTTTCGAAATATCATGACCGGCGGAGAAGGATTATACTGTCTAAAATTATTAGGTCCTGGTAGGTATTGGATAGAAACAGGTAACCTTTGGACCGCAAGAGCCGGTGCTAAACGCACATAATATTGAAAGTTCCTTGAGTTATTCAAATTTTATTCATGTCTAGCCCTTGGAACCCGTCAGGTAGGTGTAAAAAGAGCTTGGGGAATAATCCACTTTGGAAAGTGTAATAAATCCCCGACATGGATAAGGGGTGAAAGGCGTATCTGTCTAAATTGATGCAGCAACTCGATAAACCTTATATGTAAATGATGGAGGGTAGATTATAATAATTTGGTAATAGACACCACAAAAATATCACCGGATAAGGTTGTAAACATCACTCAAAAAAAAGCTCAAGGTGTAGCGATGCTACCACAGGAAAAGATCCAGAGGAAGAGATTGGTCAAAGTTCCTATAATGACAACAAGCAGAGTCGGTGTTGCACCCGATGAACGGAAAATCGAAGAACTTTTAAGATGGGGCGTGGTCATACTGGACAAACCTTCTGGCCCCACCAGCCATCAGGTGTCTGCCTGGGTGAAGGGTATTTTGGGCGTGGATAAGGCAGGCCATGGAGGCACGTTGGATCCGAGGGTGACCGGCCTTCTGCCCAGCGCCCTGTGTAGGGCAACGAACGCCCTGCAAACCCTACTGATCGGAGGCAAGGAATACATTGGCATCATGCAGCTGCACGGTGATGTTCCTGCAAATAACATGGAGGAGATGTTCCAGGAATTCACAGGTAATATCTATCAAATACCTCCGGTGCGCTCGGCGGTAAAGCGGGAGTTGAGAATCAGGGAGATATACTATCTCGAACTTTTGGAAATGGAAAAAAGGCTCGTGCTATTCAAGGTTGGTTGCGAAGCTGGCACTTATATCAGAACCCTGTGCCATGATATCGGGGATGCATTGGGCATTGGTGCACATATGTTCGAACTGAGGAGAACCAAGATCGCGGGTTTTAAAGAAGAGGATGCTGTGACCCTGCACGAGCTCAAGGACGCCTATGTATTTTGGAAGGAGAACGGTGAGGAAGAGGAGCTGAGAAGGGCTGTCCTGCCCATGGAAAGGCTTATGGATCACATGCCAAAGCTCGTGGTGAAAGACTCCGCAGTTGATGCGGTATGCCACGGTGCAGATCTGGCCTTACCAGGCATAACCCAGTTGGACAGCGGAATAAAGAAAGGAGATGCTGTTGCGCTCGTCACATCCAAGGGCGAGGCTGTAGCACTTGGGAAGGCTCTTTTGAATTCAAAGAAAATCCTTGAGGGTGACCAGGGGATAGCAGTAAATACGGAGCGGGTGCTCATGAGCCCCGGGACGTATCCCAAGTTGTGGAAGGGAAAGTGAGCACAAAATAACTTTTCTATGAAATCACAAAACTAAATGTTTGGGAAAGCGCAGTATTCCCTGATTCATCCCGAGCATCTATTTTGTAATACACATTTGTGCCGCTTTTTAATATAAAACCAAATTGAGTTTCGAATGTACTTCCACTCGAAGGATTCATCGAAAACGTTCCATGAGATGAAAGGCTCCGGGACCACTTCATGTATCCACCTTCAACTGAAGTTAAAGTAACATTACTGGTTACATTTGCTCTAATTGTTACCCAAGAATCCTTTGATGTCGGGTTTTGTGGAAATTGATGAACATCCATTATAGATAAAGTAGTTATGTTGCTTCTTTCAATTTTTCCAATCTGTATAATATAATCTTTGGAAACATTTAATGGGCCATCTATGCCTATTGCACATATCTTAAACCAAACTTCTGTACCATTGGGAAAAGGTCCAATCTCTTTCTCATATTTCCCCACATTAATCCTATTCCTAAATCCACCTCCCGAACCTTCCATTGCAAAATATCTTACTAAACCATACATACATTCTGAGCAATTTTCAACTATCGCAGTAAAAGTTATTACTTCACCTGCTTTCGGACTTATGGGGTCCTGGGTGATATTGATAATCTTAACTTCTTTACTGCTTTTTTGGCTTCCTCCATCATCTTCAAAGCATCCGGTATTGAAAACAGCTACGAATATGAGCACGGATGTTATTGCGACTAATATTTTCGTTTTCATGATGGTCCCCTTCCACTATCATCGCAATGTAATGCTGTGTTCTATTGCTTTGTTTCCTTAAATAATTTACTATACTCTTTAGCCTTTTATATGGAAAAACCCCCACATTATAGAGGAAACTCGCTGAAAACAAAAAAACTATATCCCATACGTGAATGCAGGGGAGTATGCTTGCAAGAAATTCAGGGCGCTGGATAATGCTTCCCCTCGTCATCGCGCTTCTCTCCTTTCTAGTCTCAGCTCTACTGTTTGTCCTTTTTATCCTGATATTCCTGCTTTTCCTTTTGTTCTTCAGAGATCCGGAAAGAGCCATAGGAGAGGGGATCGTTGCTCCTGCAGACGGGCTGTTATCGAATATCGAAGATGAACAGGGCAGTGTGAAAATCTCCATACTCATGGGTCTCCTAGATGTGCACGTCAACAGGGCTCCTATTGAAGGGAATGTGTTGAGCATGGAACATATCCCAGGAAAACATATCCCTGTTTTTGATAAGGACTCGGAGGCCAACGAAAGGCTCATCACTACGTTAGACACTGACATCGGACAGGTAAAAATCGTTCAGATCGCTGGCGCATTTGCAAGGAGGATAGAGCCTCGTATAAGGGAAGGTGATACTCTCTCAAAAGGGCAAAGAATCGGTATGATAAGGTTCGGCTCAAGGGTGGATCTGTACCTACCCAAAAATAGAGTCAGGCTCGTTGCCGAACTGGGCTCCAGTATTAGGGCGGGTTCAAGCACTTTGGCATTGGTGGATTAGGATGAAGGTTGAAAGGGATTTTGCTACGGATATTATCACGCTTATCAACTGTTTCGTGGGTTTACTTGCCATCATGTACATTATCGACGGCGAATTCAGATTCGGCATATCCCTGATTCTATTGGGTGTCATCATCGACGGTGCGGACGGTATTATGGCCAGGCACTTTAACAGGAATAAGAGGCACGGCGTTTACCTTGATTCTTTCGCAGACATGGTCACATTCTGCTTTGCACCTGCAATATTGTTGTACAATGTATACTACGACTTGGAAAAGGGAAGCAGTTTCGAGAGTCTGGACAACGCACTGACTGTGGCGGCCAGCATGCTCGTGGTCCTTTTCGGAATCATGAGGCTCCGGAGATTCATAGAAAGAGGCCACAGATCAAGTCACTTTATTGGTTTGCCCACTCCTACCGCGGCGATAATCATAGTCCTGTCCGTGGAGATCATTCATTATCAAATCCCTGTTCTGGCGATAGCGATTTTCATGTCTTTCTTGATGATGAGCAGGATAAGATACCCAATGCTGCGGGGATATCTTGGAGGGGCAGTGGCTGTTGTTGTGTTTATAGGCATACTATCGCTATGGTGGCAAGGTACATACTCCGAATATATCTTAACCACCGTACTGCTTTTAACAATGATTTATGTAGTAATAGGACCATTATATGTTATTAAATTCAAGGGGGCGTAACCATGGATATGGCAGATAAATACTTCAACTGCACAGATGCGGAGAGGGCGGTCTTTGAAGCGGGCATAAAGCTGGGTACGGTGTATCACCAATTCGTTGGTGCGCCCTTGAGCAAGAAGAATGTTGATGTGCTGGAGAAGGCCATCGCAGAAGGTGCAAAGGTGCAGCCCTTTGTCAAGGACGCTGAGGTGAAGATAGATAGAACCAAATTGAGGGAGAAGACCACCGAGTACGATTACCTAACCCTAACAGGAGACATGCTCGTTGTTACGCTCACGATTCAATACAGGGAAGTGCAGGTGGTGGCTGAGATGAGGCATATCAAGGAGATGGACTACCCCCTCATGTTCGTAAAAGAAGTTTTGAGGAGTTAATCGGTAAAGATTTTTTCTTATTTCATGCGAAAAAGGATATAAATCCATAGAACCTTATGTTGACTTGGATGACTGAGCCGAAAGTGCATAATTATGCTTTTAGAAAAACACTGGGTTACGTGAGGAACAAGAAGGGCAAGTTGGAGTACGAAAACGTAAAAATAACCTTCGAGAACGCCACCAGTAAAAGAATCTCAACCCTGGCCCCTTATATGCCCTCATACCTTTCCCTTAAATCTTTTGTCATACTTCTTCAGATAATCAAAGAGCGTCTCGGTGACGAGAACATCACCACAGGGGGTGTTGCGAGCAACAGATGCTATGATGTTGGGTTCTATCTGTACATGGGATCGGAAGAGGTTGACAGCCCTTATAACTACCTTGACCCCCACAAGCAGCTTCCCAACGTTATGGGGGATTTTTACCACAACCTGGAAACACCCAGCGGTATCTTCAAATACTGCGGGACCATGCTTACGCACAAGGGCTCCAGAATAAAGGCGACTTGGTTGGATTTAGAGGAGTACAGCGACTTCATCGATTATCTAAAGGGCATGCATGCCGGCATGATAAGAGCCAGCGCTTCCAGGGGAGTTTTGTCTACAAAGAAAAAAGACGATGCCATCATGTTCGAGATTAAATTGTTGCGTTGATACTGTTTTCCCTAATCCAGCGTGTCCATCAACCCTCCCTTTTCGAGAATGGCCATCAGATGTGGCGGTATCTTTTCCCCTTCAATCTCCTCCTTTGTGGTAAGGTTCCTGATGATGGCTGAATCCAAATTCACCTCCAGTTTGTCGCCTTCACTGACGAACTCGCCCACACCCTCGCATTCAATCACGGGCAGTGCCAGATTCACTGCGTTCCTGTAGAACATCCTGGCAAACGATTCTGCGATCATGACAGAGATGCCGTTGAGCTTCAGGCTCTGCACGGCAGTTTCCCTTCCCGAGCCGCAACCGAAGTTCCTGCCTGCAACGATGATGTCACCTTTCCTTACCTTCTCTGTGAATTCCGGGTTCATGCCCTTCATCGCACCTTCCTTCACGATCTTCTCGTCGAGGCTGAAAAAGCGCGAAGGATGAATGAGATCGGAGTTGATGTTGTCCCCGAATTTCCAGACCCTTCCCTTCACCTTGCCGAGCATGGTTCCACTTCCAGCACCTTCATGCTATAGCCTATGATTCCTTAAAGATTTTTCTTTATTGGGAAATTTGCAAAGATCGAGCGGAAGGGACAAGGCGTCCTGAGGCTTAAGATTAAAGCATTTGGGAACATAACCGAAGGACAAAGTGCTCTAAAAAATCGCCACAAACAAGAGGAGAACGGCGGCGGGAAGCAGGGGTGGGCGGAGGGGGTGAGGTGGCGGGCTCATCTCGACATCATAGAAGCATGTAAAATAGGCATGGCCGAGGGATAAATTTTAAT
This sequence comes from uncultured Thermoplasmata archaeon, assembly GCA_965371185.1. GTDB lineage: Archaea > Thermoplasmatota > Thermoplasmata. Next base: position 7,585 of record CBDUXN010000027.1, on the reverse strand, counting down.
ACCAAACAGCAGTTGTCGTATCGGGATAAGGGATGCAGACCAACATTATCAAACGAAGGGTAACTATACTTATAGGATCCGTTATCACCCTCCTGGTTCTGAGCCCTATAGGACATATGATCATAAGAACGGCGATAGAGGGGAAGCCAACCTCGTTTATCGACGCATTTTTTTGGACCGCGGCTACGATAACCACAATGGGTGCACCCAGCACCGTGGCGCTGACGAGCGAAGTGGGGCAAATCTATACAGTGATAGTTGTGTTCTCGGGTATAGGCATATTCTTCATAGGTTTTCCATTCTTCATAATCGGGCCGTGGCTTGAGGAGCAGGTGAAAAAGGCCACCTCGCCGGTGCGCATTCCCCTGCCTGATAAGGATCATGTCATCGTATGCGGATACACCGAGATAGGACAGGAGGTAATAGATGATCTGGACCTTCACAACATCCGTTACATATTGATAGACGAGAACAAGAACCTCGGCGACAAGCTCGTGCAAAGCAGAACTCCCTTCATCATAGGCGATGCCAGGGATGCCGATATCCTTAAAAGAGCAAACTTAGACAGTGCACTTTCCCTGGTGGCGGTGGAGAGCGATGTGAAGAACCCGATAATCTGCCTCACCGCCCGAAGCATCAGGCCTGGCATCCGAATTATAGTGAGTGTGCATAACGAGGAGCACAAGGAGGTTCTGGTTCGTGCCGGGGCATCGAAGGTCGTATCCCCGAGGGCATCCTCGGGCGTGCTGCTGGCCAACCTCGCCCTGAGCATGTACGATGTGGATATCAAGGGCAAGATCGCGCTGCTGGGTAAGCTGCACATATGGCAGCACACGATAACATTTGACTCCCCTCTGAAGAACATGACGCTGAGTCAAACAGGCCTGAGGGAGAGAACGGGCACCACTGTCATAGGCATATGGAAAGGAGGAACTTTGATCATCAACCCATCTGCAAATGAAACATTGCCTGAGAACTCCATACTCGTCATAATAGGCACGCCACAGCAGCTCTCGGAGATAAGGAAAATATTCACTGGTGAGGATGTAAAATACAAGAAGAAAAAGAAATAAATGAAAAGTTGGAGGTTTCGATTCATGGAAAAAATCTTGGTATGCGGATTCGGCACCGTGGGAAGGAAGGTAGTGGAGGAGCTGAAGAAGGCTGGTGTCGAGTTCTGCGTGATCGATCAGAGCATGGATGAATTCAAGGATGTGGATTTCAAGTTCATAGTGGGCGATTCCAAGAAGAAGGAGGTTCTGAAGTCAGCTGGAATCGAAACAGTTGATGTGCTCATCGCCTCCACTGATACGGATGAAACAAATATCTTTACGATCCTTGTGGCAAAAGGCCTGAATCCAAACTTGAGGATATTTGCCGTCGGAAAGAAGAGCGAGAGCATAAAGAAGCTGTACCTAGCAGGTGCTGAGGCAGTGGTTTCCAGCTCAACCGCAGGTGGAAGGGCCATAGCAAAGCATGCTATCCTGCCCCATGTTGCGGAATTTGTTGACCGGATCATCCTTACAAAGGATGCCCAGATAACAGACCTCGTGATCTCAAAAAAATCCAGGCTCGTGAACGTGCAGCTTAAGAACTCAAAGATCAGGGAGAACACAGGTGTATCCATACTGGCCATAAGAAGGGGGGAAGAGGTCATACCAAACCCCCCGAGCAGTACGGTATTGCATGCAAACGAAACGTTGATAGTCATCGGGAACAGGGAGCAGATCAAGGTGCTCTCCCAGATCACTAAAGGGTAGATGGTGGTCATATCGACTGTGATGTTGTTGTTGTTGGTGCTGGGCCGGCAGGATTGGTGGCTGGTGAATACGCTGCCAAAAAAGGCGCGAAAGTGATCGTAATAGATAGAAAGAAGGAAATAGGCTCACCAGTGAGATGTGCAGAGGGGCTTGGCGCCATGAACTTTGAACTCATCGGCATGGAGCCTTCTCCTGAATTCGTTTTGAACACCGTGAACAAGGTTACGATTATCTCGCCAAAGGGAAGAAGGCTCGAGATCGCGATACCGTACAAGGAGTTTTCCTTGAACATTCTCGACAGGGCAGGCTTCGAGAAGGCACTGGCAAACCGTCTGAACGAGAGCGGAGGCGAAACGTTATTAGGAACCACAGTGACCGGGTTGATCAAAAAGGAGAACAGATTCGCTGGTGTGAAAACAACCAGCGGTGATATAAACGCCAGGATAATCATAGGTGCGGACGGAGTGGAATCAAGGATCGCTCGCTGGAGCGGCCTGGGGAAAAGGCTCAGGTTGAACGAGATCTTCACCTCTGCGCAGCACATGCTGGTTGATATGGAGGATATCATGGATTCGGTGGAGATACATTTTGGCACGAAGTTCGCTCCAGGAGGCTACGCTTGGGTATTTCCAAAAGGCAAGAACGAAGCTAACTTGGGCCTGGGTGTTTTGGCTTCCTCGGGGAAAAAACCGATAGAGCTGTTGAAAAAATTCAAGGAGGCCAGGGCAAAAAACGCTCATTCGACAAGGTTGATCGCAGGATGCATACCATCCACTTTACCCCTTTCAAAAACCGTTAAGGACAACATCATGCTGGTAGGGGACGCTGCAAGGCAGACGAACGCTGTTTCAGGTGGAGGAATAGCCAATGCGCTCATAGCAGGGAGGGCGGCAGGAGAGACTGCTGGAAAGGTGGCTGCTGAAAATCTCCAGATTTCGCATCTTGAGGATTACGAAAGACTGTGGCGGAACGAGCTCGAAAAGACGCTGACCAAGAATTTCAAGCAGAAAAAATTCATGGAGAGCGATGACAAGATGGAGAGGCTCTTCAAGATCATGAAATTCCTGGTGCTCCTCAGACCTATTCTTCCTAAGTCCCTTCTGGTTAGGTGGCTGAGGCCTAATTTCTAGTTAATTGTTTTTATGCCACAGATATGGCGATATACTGCTCCGTCTTCCCTTCCCATGAAGAGCCATAATATGTAAGATCCACCTCGATATTCGCCTGGCTGTTTTCGCTGAATGAAAAACTGGCAGTATCTGTGATGGCATCATTCTCATACAATCTAAAAGTAAGATTGATATCACCCTGACCATCAGAATCCCAGGTCTTCAGGTAGACATCCAAATGGACGTACTTGGTATTATCACCGCGCTCCCAATCCGCCTCGACATCGTATATGGTGACACCGGTAACAGGCTCCACAATCGTAACTATGTTTGAGTGGTAATCTAAAATACCGTATAGTTCTCCGAACTTGCATTGGTTTCCAGTGGTATCCAAACCTATCCAGCCTTCACCAAGACGGGAAGTTATGATATCCTGGCCCGGGTCCGTGGGTGTGAACTCTGGCAGGTACAGCGCGACCCAAATGTGGTACATATCAAAATACTGGTATGCCTCCATAGAGGTGAAAACGTAGTAGGTCTCAAATCCTGCCACCATGTAGAGCGAGGTCAGTAATGTGGCGTACTCGGAGCATTGCCCTTGGCGTTCCAGCAACGATGTCACAGGAAACTCATAGGCACCGTCTGGAGAATATGTAAGGTACTTGGAAACGAAATTGAAGATGACCTTGGCCTGCTCAACACGATCGCTGCCAACGTCCTGCAGAATACGCTGAACCAGGTTCTCGATACTTGGAGAGACCTGCGCCGCCTCGATGACCCAATCGTAAAGTGCAACATCCCGTTCCAACTGCTCCGTAAAAATCGGAAGGTCCTGACCCCAAACCGCATCTCTCTCGAAAACGATGTCAGGCGTCTGGCTCATGGTGCTCTTTGTAATTTTGTACAGCATGGGAGCACTTGGATACTGACCGTAGAATGTGGTATCTTCCTGTGTGATCAGAGCACCAACATCAAAACCTGGGTCCCACAGGATCTGCTCAGGTTCCGGTCTTGTCAGCAAATAGGAGCCAGCAAGAACGATCACAATCACGCTGATGGCAGCGAAGATCTTTATCGCTTTATTGTCTTTGGAAGTCGGCTCAATTTTAAATGATGGTTCGGATTGGACAGACTCAACATGGGGCGGGAGTTGGGGAACAGGAGGAGGTGGGGGAACAAAAATCGGTTTTTCTTGACGAGCTTTTTCCGTGTCTGAAAAGCGGCATCCGCAGCTGGAACAGAACCGTGCAGATGGCCGGTTGTCGTTGTTGCAGCTGGGACACTTCACGGGAAACTCCCCTCCGGAGATAGGGTGATCATGAGCCGGTTATCGAATTGTACCTTTTACCCCGCACTTATCGCAGAAGCATTCAAAAGGCCTGTAAGGAACTTTAACGTTCATGATATTTCCGCATTTGGGACAGGTGACGGACTCTATCTCAACACCCACTGGTGCAACGCCTGGAGGAGTGGAAGGCCGCGTCGGTACAGGCTGTGGGGTTACTGGTTGCTGCGACTGGAGTGATTGTGGATATCCTACCGGTGCTGGCGGTGGTGGAGGAGTGGGCGGTGTAGCTTGTGGTCCCCTGACACCTGTGCCATAGGGCGGAGGAGGCGGTGGGATTCCTAGAGGACGCTCCTTCTCGGCTCGGCTCCTCTGGACGAAGCCAACGATCAAGAGGATCAAGCCCACAATAAAGATTCCTCCGCCCATAATCTCAGGGATGAGGTTTGCATGTGATATACTGCTTTCATCAGCAAATTCAAGGTCTCCATACGATATTAGATCCGGATCATCTGCATTTATTACCGCGTCCATTATATCTTCATACCAATCAAGAATCTCCACCCTTATGCCAAGTAACGTGTAATCAACGATCTTTACCTTCACTTCTACCTTGTCTCCCTCTTTGTATTTATCTGTGAGATCACCGTTGAAGATTATGAAGCCCCAGATCTTCGAGGGATTGTCCATCAGAGTCAACAAATCCTCCACTTCGACCTCAGCGCTTTTGAATCCGATCATCGTCCAGGAAATCGGTTCACCGGTTCCCTGATGTGTTGAGAGATACTGGATATCATATATCTCGTCGACGATGGTTACCGTCTCCCCGCTGTCGTAGGAATCGAACGTAGCTGTCATGAGATTCCAGTCGTCGCATAGGTCCTGAGCAGTGGTACTGGTTAGAGGTCTGTATGCGAACAGCACCCCCAGACCAGCGATTATGAGTACTAATCCCAAAACCATTGTACCCCACGGCTTACCCATAAAATCACGGAACCTTATCCTTTTAAGGATATTTATCACTTATGGTAAATTAATGCCTCGAACAATGCCCCGATATCGGGGATTTCATCATGACCCTCAGTTCCATGAAGGAATTCTGAAAGATCTTTATCGGGAAATTCCTGTTGGTACTCATTTGCCTGAAGAGCCATCTCAAACCTATCGATATTCTTGAGAATTATCGCCTCCTGACTTTTCTGCTCCTCGTATTCTCTCCAGAGGTTCAAGTAATGATCCCTATTCGGCAGGCCTGAAAGCAATTGTATTAGGCTCGTTTCCTCTCTTCTTTGCTTTTCCTCCTTCGTTACGCCGTCATAGGGGGTGATATCACCTGCAAGAACTTCAGCCAGATCATGTATCAAGGCCATCTTCACGAGTTTCAGCATGTCAACCTTCAATAGATCCCCCATGATCATTGCAATGAAGGTTGTTCTGAAGGTATGGTCTGCCACGGATTCGGGCTCGGGAATGCCATGCCTGATCCAGCCTGAACGCTTAATCTTTTTAAGTTCGCCTGCTCTGTGAAATAGATATATTAGTTCCGAATAGTTCATTATACAACCTCCCCGGACAGTCATTTCATATCTCTCAGATGCTCCAGAAATTCATCCCTCACCTTCTCAGGCAAAAAATTCAGTTCGATGTCTTTGATCCTGGAAAACGCGATGAGCCTGCACAGGAACTCCAAGGTCTCGGTCTTTAAGAGAACCTCCTCCAAATCCTCCCCCCCGCATATGGCACCATGATTGTTTAGGATCACTGCATCAAAGTCCTTGATTTTCTCTGAAACCGCTTTTGCCAGTTCTATACTCCCTGGATGGTTATACACCACCCTTCCAATCTTCTCGATATATGCCATTGATTCAGGAAACAGCTTGTTGTCCACTTCAAGGCTCGTACATGAAATCAATGTGGTGAAAAAGGCCTGGGAATGAAAAACAGCATTAACATTTTCTCTCACCTTGTATATCTCGGAATGCATCTCGGTTTCTATGGAAGGCCTAGCCTCACCTTTCAGCTTGCCCTTCTCCATATCCATGATAACAAAATCCTTTTCTGACAGTTTCTCAAGATATGCACCCGAACTTGTAATAATGAATGTACGCTCATCCAGTTTATGACTGAGGTTTCCGCTGCTGGCCCAAATCAATGATTTGTCTGCAGCTTCCCTTCCGAATTCTATCAGGCGTTTGATAAGATCCTCTTTATTAAGATTCATGCATGGAGAATTGTTTGGGATATTATAATTGTTTTCAGGTTTATTGGGTAGATGCCTTAACGACCTTATTAGCCGACAGAACCGGAAGCTTTGGCATACCTCTCGACCTCGATCTCGATAATGGAGGTCTTGGAACCTTTTGGGGCCATCTCAATAAGTATCTGATAGTACTCCTCCAACCCTTTCTTCAACCTACTGATAGCTTCCTCCTCTATAAGTCCCTGATCTGCCACATTTGTGACCAAATCAGTGGCAATGTAGTATTTACCCTCCTTTTGGACCGAGATTATCACCTTCAGCTTATCACCGAAACTATACTATGTAGGTTATAGGTTAAAATACATACGATGCGATCCTCTAATTACCGGGTTGCAATCTCTCGGCCACCACCCACATCGGCCTCGGAACGTAGAATCTGACCTCCACACACACTTTCGCCTCCTTGCCGAAGCCTCTCACCCCTTCAGGTCGGCGGTGGGCGAGGAGCTTAGCTTAATGATGTATTGGGCACTATAATTTGATTTCCAACTCTGTTTTTTGGATATAATCTGTCCCAAGAATTACATCTACACCTTCATCATCTATATCGTCAGTGTTGAATGGTATATCAGATACACCTACAACGAGCTTAGCTTTTTTCCCGCTTAATAAATCCAGAATTTCTACATCCGCATTTTTTCCTTCTAGCACGGTATCAGATGCACATATTGCTTGAAATGTTCCAAAGAGCTCCGCGTTGATTTTTTTCGCTATACGTTCGCTTACTACGGTTTCATCCGCTCCAGTATCGACAATGGCAACAGATACTGCTTTATTGTCGTTAAAATATATTTCAACTGGCCTGTACATCCGACCCATGCTTTCCACCGCTTAATACCCAAAGTATCCTTTCTCTTCTTTTATAATTGTGTAGATCCCCGCGTACTCTTATCTCATCGCCCTCAGCTGTTATCTCTAATATATTTCCATAAAGCTCCTTCAACTTTGAAATGATAGATTCAATCTGACCCTTATCTACTTTATATGATATTTCCTTGATTTCAAAGGTTCTCATTACCATCTAAATCACCTTATACCGAATAGATATAGGGATTATCTCTTATTTATACCTTATAGGAGTTTTAGTTCCGTGCCCAATACTATTCTTCATTCGCTCCTCGCCTTTAAGCCCCAGCCTTGGCTCGCTCGTTCATCGCTTTATTCGTTTATA
>CBDUXN010000026.1:0-27602 GCA_965371185.1 uncultured Thermoplasmata archaeon | reverse complement strand
CGAGGTCCTCACTTGTGGACGGAGTCCAGGACACCCTCTTGTAACCGCCATAAGGTTGTGGGGTGCCTAACGATTCCCAGCCTCCCGATTCGAACTTGTACTGGAACTCTGCATCCAGGTTTCCTGGGTGCGTGCTCTCGTCCGAGCCGTTGGCTGTGATGTAAATCGTGTTGCCGCGGTAGCCTATGCGGGGGCCGGACAGGTCGAGAACCTCTGGTTTCACATTCAGCACTTCGATCATGTTGGGCTCTTCCAGGTCAGTGCTGTCATCGCCTTCCTCATCAGTGAACCAAACCTTGAAGTCATACTGGCCGACATCTGCGTCGTCAGGGGGCTCGAAGGAGATTTTCCAGCTGCCTCCGGAATACTGGGGGGGAAAATTAAAGTATGCATCGCTCCAGGTTACTCCGTTGTTGCTGCTGTACCTGAATTCAGGTGTGAGCTGGCCCTCCGAGTTCTCATAATCCGATCCATCCGCATAAACCCATATCGAATCCCCTCTTTCAACGGTGTCTTCGCCTGCTTGGGGTTTCAGACCAACTGCCGACGGTAGGTTGTTCTTCACAGCCACGATGGTACTCGCTGCCATTTTTGAACTTTCACCACCAGAAGGATTGGTGACCCATGCACGGAATTGATAGTTACCGGTGTCATAGGAATCATCCGGCTCGAACAGCAGCTCCCACTGGCCGTCTCCATAACTATAGCTATAAGTCACGGTAATCTCGGTCCAGGAAGCCGCTCCTGGTGGATCCATCTCAAGATGCGGGGTAAGCGCGTCCTCGCTGTCAAGGGCGTCATAGGCGTTGATTACAATAACCACGGTCTCTCCCCTGTACACCTCGTCATCCTCGGGTGTGACATCCAGTATCTCCGGGTTTGGCGGGTACACTGTAATGGTCTGGGACATCTGTATGTAGCCGCTCTTGCCGCCGTCCTGGTCCGTGACCCTGACCTGGAATATGTAAACTCCCTCTGCTGCGCCCTGGTCCGGCATGAAAGGCACTTTAATATAACCGCTGCTGGGTGGAGTCCCTTCGTAGCTGGATGCACCGAAGTAGTTGCTCTGCCAGGATCCTGTGGGATTTCCACCCGTGGGTCCGGTGTACATCCACTGAATGTCATCAGCAGACGAATATACCTTGAGCTGGGCCTCGGTATTTTCATTACCATCAGAGGCCTGGACCTGCAGGTAGATCGGCGTGCTTGTGCCTGCCCTGACGCCTGAGGCTGAGGCTGAAATGCTTGAGGCTGTCGGCAGGTTGTTGTTGACGACGATGATGTTGCCTCCCGGCGAAGATAAGAATAAGTAGCCTCCATCGGAGTCTGATATATTCACCCTGAACTCGTAGTTGCCCAGGTTGGCACCGAATGGCGGCGTGAAATCTGCATAAAGGTCTGTTCCATCGTAGCCTCCGTTTGGCGAAAGCCAGGTGTCCTCCCAATCGGGACTGTCCTGATGCCTGTACTCGAAATGAGCAGTCAGGTCTCCCTCCAGCTCTTCTACGTCCGATGCATCGACATACACTCTAACCGTGTCGCCCCTCAGAACGCTTCCAGCTCCTTTGCTGAAACCGTTAACTCCTTTTTCAGGTGCATTGTTCAATACGGTTACCAAATCCAAAGCTTCATACCAGGGAGTGCTCCAATCGCCGTCCAAATCCTGGAATCTTACCCTGAAATCAACTGGTCCCGGGTTGGGATCCGGCCTTGTTGCCGTTGGCGAGAATGTTACTCTCCAATCGTGAGTTGTGCTGTCATATACAGGTGTATCGAGGTAGGTCGTGCCCCAATTTTCTCCATCGAGCTTGTGCGCGAACTGTGCATCTTGGAAAAACTCATCGTCTATGTCCTCGATATCGAATCCATCGGCCCGAATATATTCCCATTCACCTCTCGGGACCTCTCCATCTCCATCGTAAATGTCTTCGACCTCCGGCGGGTTGTTCGATACATCCAACATGTCGTCCTCGATCCACCAATCGCTGAAAGATCCGTATGTATCCTGAACCCTGACCCTGAAGCCGTAGTTGTCTATCGGAGCATCTGCGGGCGGTGTGAATTCGATCTCCCAGTTGTTGTTAGTGTTAAAATCTTTCGAAAGGTCATCCAGATAACCTACCTCGGTATCATTGACCCATGGGGAGGTGTCGTTGACCCTGTAAGAAAACCACGGTGTTAGGTCATCTTCATTATCTTCATAATCCTGGGATTCGACCTCTATCAAGTGCGTGAATGTTCTGAAAACTTCGCTTCCTCCCAGCGGTCCTAGACTGATCACCTCTGGCAGTGCGTTTAGGTCTATGATGATGTACTTGGTCTGATCCATGGTCGGATTCGCTGTACCCTCTTTTGTAGAGGTGGTTGCCAGAACATCGTGTGGAGTGTAATCGGTTACTGCCGGGGTTTCCGAAGAATCTTCGATATACTCTGTTACAGGTATATCGACAACCCATCCTGCCTGACCGTTGATAGTCGAGGTTGTGAAGGGCTGTACACCACCACTTGGATCTTCATTACCAAATGAATCATCCACATAAACATCGGCACCGTTTACCCCTGATCCTCCGTCCCGTACCTTTACATGCATGTACCACTGGACCGTTAGGTCCGAATTATCACCGCCGACCTCCGCCACAAGAAGCGGGTCATGAGTGGTGTTCAAAAGGGTGGCATGGGCATCATCTTGCACACTCAACGGATCAGGATCAGCCACCACCACATCGTAATCTGTTGACGACCCGGCAATCAATGTACTGTTAACAATCAGGACATTGGAGGAATCTGTGGATACATGGAAATTGACCTCGTTATTCTCGTAGATATCGCCCTCTATCATTATATTATTCACATTCTCAATATAGTGGCCAGCTACTGAATAGGTGAGCCCGCCGTCGCAGTCCCTTACCTCATTATTTCTGTAAACGATGTCCTCTGTGAGCCCCAGGGTCCCATAAGTTACTATTCCTCCAGTATTTTGAATCACACCGCCTCCACAGCTCTCGATAACGTTGCCTTCAACTATGGCTCCCCAGCAATCCTGTATCTGCAGGCCCCTGTCTGCGTTGTAAATGTAGTTGTTGGTCACATGGCTGTCCCTGGTGAAATCATCTACAACGGCCATGGCCCATAACCCGATATTATAAACGTCGTTGTTGTCTATTATTGTTGTCCCTGCTATGCTGCCAAAACTGGCTATCGCCGTATAATCGGCGGTATCAACGTAGTTGTCTGATATGGTCACATTGGTACAAAAACCGGCTTCTATCGCCCTGCCTAAACCATCCAATGGATCACCATCACCTGTATTATTCACATAATTGCCGTCTACCGTTATATCGAAGCTCAAGCTTATGTATATACCGTTCTCCTCATGGAAATCGACAACATTGTCTAGGACTTCTACAAAAGTGGCATTGAAGATATAGATACCGCTGTACATATTGTTAATAACATCATTATTATAGATTTCTGTATTTGCAGAGATGGTATTGAGGGAGTCGCCGATGAAGATTCCCTGGAATGTATTGTCATGAATATTATTTCTAAAGATATCCGAATTTCGAATGCCGCCGTCCTGGGACATGATACCGTTTTCAGTGTTATATACCTCGTTATGGTCTATGGTATGGCCTGAGGCATCTCCCGAAATCCATATTCCTGAGGCGTCGCAGTCATAAATGGTATTGTAAGAGACCGTGGCATCGGTCGCGGTTAAACCGTGGAGGTTTATTCCTCTGAAGCAGTTAAATATGTCATTTCCAGTTACCGTGGCGCTGGAGGTCTGAATGTTCAGCCCCGCATCTTCGTAGTCGGGATCGATATTGTTCCATCCGCAGTCCTGCAGTGTGCTGTCCGTCATTGAGAAGGTAGAGCCTCCCTTGACAACAAAGCCCCACCCGTAAGGTCCTGTCGGGTTCAATGGAGCTATCGATGCATTTAGAACACAGCCGTTCTGGATGGTGAATAGAAGGGCTCCGGTTTGTTCCGTGATACCAAGTTCGCCGTCGGCTGTGCCGTTGAAAATCAAATTCACGTTGTCCAAAACCAGGCGCCCGCCGGCTTGTATTGTGAGGTTCGAGTTTAGGATGATAATATCATAGTTCGTACCGGGCGATTTGGTAACTGTGCCTCCCATCGAATTGATTACCCAATCACCGCCGCCTGGATTGTTAGCCCAAATATGATCATCTGCTATATCATCCCCCCAGCCTGAGCCGTCATCATGAGGTATATTCCCCGCTTCCCCCGCGCTCACGTTCGCTATTGGAACTATGTTCATTACCACTAGCACGCTCAATATCATTAAGGCTGAAAAGCCTATTGTAAATATTTTCCTTCTCATAATTTCACCCTCGGCGAAAAGTCTTTCGAAGTAAAAAAGCTTTTGTTAATATATAAATGCTCTATGGTAATTACCACTGATTACCATGGTTACACCAAGTTTGGTTTTTTATAAAAACCCCTTTTATTTTTTGATTAAACACCCAATCTTCACCCCGTAAAAATATTACCAAAAAGGTATGCAATGTATATCCCTCGCGTGTGGGAAAACCGAAAGTCTCACAAATTACAGGTTAATCACACTTAACACAGAATCGATTATAGGTTAAGTGAACATGCCGAGGTGAAGAGGACCAGGGCGTAAAAATGGGGACGGTGGGAAAGGCTTTGAAAAACTAAGAAGAAAAGTTTATAATCGTTTTTTCTTACAAAAAGAGAAGAATCTCGAAGAAATCGGTTGTTGTCAAAGGTCTCTAATGGCATTTAATGCAGCCAGATTGGAAGCTGTTGATAGTCAATACCGTTCTCATCAAGGAATCTCAGGATCTCCTTTCTATTTTCTTCTGGGGTCAGAATCGTGCCTTTGGAAATTAACTTTACACCGAATTTTTCTTTCAATCCTTTATAATTGTAAACCTTCTCCTTGCCGTCAATGACCTTCGTTGACCTATAACCCCGTACATATCGGGATGTCTTCACCTTCTTTGCAGCGGTTACCTTTGACAAGTCGTATGATATCAGTACAAAAGGTCGGAGCAACAGTTTTTCGCTGGACACCATCAACTTTCCCCAAAGGAGCTTTCCCTCCCGCAACACATTCAAAAAGAACCCTGGGTCGTAATCACAAAGGTTGGTTAGAACAGGCCGAATCTCCCTATGAGGTTTAAGATCGGTAACGATTTTCATAATTTCAGAAATATGACGCTTCGGTTTTTCAGCATTGAACACGAGCATTAAATCGATATCTGAGCGGGCATCTTCTTCTCCCCTGGCCAAGGAACCGTATAAAAAAATACATTCTAAATCCGAGAGATGTTTTATTCTATCAACGAATTTATGAATCAGTTCCTGATCTTTTCTATCCATTTTGATACTCCTCCGCCATGGTTTTGATCTTATTGAGCGCTTCCCTGGCCAATCTCACGGTTTCTCCGTCTCCCTGACCGCCATACCAACGACCCATGCGCAGTACGTCTATCTCCCTGAACCATTGTGAAAGGGATTTTAATCCCTGATCGTCCAAGTATTTGGGGAGGCCTTTATGCGTGTCCATGTGCCTACCGAGTTTAATGTCACAAATGTATGCAATATAGTGCAGGGCAGTCCCGTAGATATCCTCGACTATCAGTTCCCAGTCCTCCTCTGGATCTAACTTTTTTCCATGCGCTTCGCCTTCTCCAAATGTTTTTCCCTGTTCATATCGACCACTTTCTGTAATATATAATAGATTTGTGGGAATATATGCCTTTCGGTTAAAATGTTACAGAATGGGGGCCAAACCATGACTAAAGGAAATCCTCCAGCGTGCACTCCTTCATTTTCTCGTTCTCGAAAAGCGAAGCAGTCGCGTCGTCAACGAGCCTGATCCTTTGTCTCGTGTAGTTGGAGATGTCGTATGAGTTCACGATCTCCTTGCCCACCCCGAGGTTCTTCTTCACGCTGCCCTCCTGCACTGTCAACGTAAGATTGCCACAACATCATCAAAACCAATAACAACCCTATCGTCCATGCCTTGAACTTTTGTTATAACTAACTAATCAAATATGATTAGATTGCCAAACCAAAAGTTTATATATTGATAAAGATATAGATCCAAGCATGAGGGACATCGATTTTCTAGATTTGGTAAAGAACAGCAAACTTGCAGTTTTCACCCCTAATGATATCTCCAGACTGACCAAACGATCGAAAGATTATGTATACACATTTTTAAATCGATTGGCCAACAAGGGGTTGGTGATGAGGATCGAGCATGGAAAATATGTTCTGCCTGGGACGCCCGTTGAATCCGTGGCAACAAATTTGGCCTACCCTTCCTATATCTCGTTCTTGTCGGCATTCTATTACCACAAAAGGACCACGCAGATACCAGGAGAGATGTCCGTTGTGTCTGTTCATTCAAAAAAGACCATAGAATATCAGGGATATAAAATTAGGTTCATCAAATTCCAGCCTAAAAATGTCCAGGGCTACGAGAGGAATATGAACGGATATGTGTGGTACCTGGGCTCAATCGAGAAGAGCATCGTGGATTCACTGTACCTGCCTGAGAACTGCAGCGTTGCAGATTCATTTATAGCCATAAGAGAGGGTGTGGACAAATACAAGTTGATCGATTACGGGTTGAAGATGGGCTCGAAGGTTACCCTCAAACGAATTGGATATCTGCTGGACATTATCGGCATAGACGTGAATGAAATATTTAGAACCCACATGAACAGTAAATACGATCCCTTGGACCCTATGCTGCCTGTAAAAGGTGAAAAAGATAAAAAATGGAAGCTGATAATCAACATGGAGGTGGAGCATGCTCACTAGAAGGGATTTAGAGGGCTACCGCACGGTCTTAGGCTTCAATCTTGGGCAAATCGAGAAGGACTACTTACAACACATCGTATTGTCCATGATTTCGAGAGGTACTGGGGATGAACTCGTGTTCAAGGGGGGAACCTGTCTGCAGAAGGTTTTTGGATTGAACAGGTTCAGCGAGGATTTGGACTTTACCCAGCACCGTACTGTTGACATTGATGCAATTTCCTCAAATATAACACGGGGTCTTGAGGCCTTTGGATATCCCGCTTCAGTGGATGTCGATAAAAAGAAGGATTCATCCGGCTGCAGGTTAAAGATTCAGGGCCCACTTTACCAAGGAACAGAAAAGAGCCTGTGCTCCCTACACGTGGAAATCAGCAAGAGGGAGAAGGTAATATTGGAACCCGAGTTCAAGAGCCTCTACCCCGTTTATCCTGACCTGCCCCCCTATTCGGTTTTAACCATGCGTACTGAGGAGATACTCGGGGAAAAGATGAGGGCGTTGATCACCAGGTCCAGGGCCAGGGATTTGTACGATATTTTTTTCCTGCTCAAGAAGGACACGAGGATAGATTGGAATATAATTGAGGAAAAGATGAAATATTATGATATTGCAATTGACATCGACGGTATTTCCGAGGCTGTTGCGGGGAGGGCATCCTCGTGGGATAGAGAAATCACCCGACTTACCGCCTTAACACAAGACTTTGAGGACATAAAAAAATATGTAACGGAAAAGATCACGGATTCATACGCTTCTAGGTAGAGGGTAATCGTTTTTTTTTTACAAGAAATCCTCAAGCGTGCGCTCCTTCACGTTTCAACTAAAATTTCCTTTCCATTTTCAAAACATATCTTGAAATCATCGAAGAACTCCCGCCCCATCAAGCCGTCGATTTCAGCCCTTGGCGGAATATCGCTTCTTTGTCATAGGGACCAATCCTGTGCAGAAAAATATGTTTGCTTCCCACCTTTTTAATAGCTTTTTTCAACGCTTCCCTGTATGTCTTTGCCAGGGCGATTATCTCCCCATCGCAAATAGCCGCTATCTCATGGGGATGATCCTTCTCCAGCTTTTTAGCATTAGTCTGAAAAGTCAGGTAATTATCATCCTTTTTGACCGACATGATATCCCATTATAACTAATAACCGAATCTCAGTATAAATCTTTCGGCAAAAACTAGATCTAAAGGAAATCCTCAAGCGTGCACTCCTTCACCTTCTCGTTCTCGAAAAGCGAGGATATCGCGCCGTCCATGAGCCTGATCCTCTGCCTGGTGTAGTTGGAGATGTCGTAGGAATTCACAATTTCCTTGCTGATTTCGAAAAACTTCTTTGTGAATGTCATTAATTTTATCCATCGTTATTATTTAGTTTCGCCTGGTGGACCTAATTTCTCTGCTTTCGCCCCATCCCAGCCAGGTGGAGGAGGAGGTTTTTCTCTAGGAACCTCTATATCTTCCCCAGGCGGTGGCGGTGGAATATCCTCAGGGGCCTCGTCACCCGGAGGTGCCGGCATGTCCTCTTCAATGCTCTCTTCAGGCATCTCCTCGGGAGGCTTTGGAACTCCGGACGGATCAGCAGCTGGAGGTCTTTCGGGGACCGCAGGCTCCTCACCATCTGGAGGAGGCAAAGACCCGGCTTCCGGCTTTCTCTTTTTCATAGCAAACATTAATAGTAATAGTACCACAACCACTATAATTATCAATATGGGCATCAGTGAAATGAAGTTGAATTCTTCTTCTTCCGATGGTTCTTCACGAGGAATGGTTATGGAAATGGATACAGAATCCACAGTAGTGCTCCCATCACTGTCTGTCACGGTTAGGAGAACGACATAGTCGCCGCTGATCGAATAATTGTGGATGGGAGTTTCTTCTATTGAAAAGTAACCGTCCCCGAAATCCCAGAGATAAGAAAAGGAAGTATCTTCCGCATCTGAAGCGTTTGCCGTGAAAACCAAGGAGGGTGTTGTTTGCTGACCCTCCAATGGGCTCATTATAGTAACGGAAGGATCGTTGTTCTTTGGTCTGAATATATTATCCAAGGCGAACCATTCGCTTGCGTTCGTGCCGTCTGAGAACTGTACCCTGAAGCTGTAATTCCCAAGGGGTGCTTGAGCAGATGGTTTGAATCGTATTCTCCAATAACCATCGGTATAGGTTGCTGATCCGATAAAGTAACTGCCTGAGTCCCCTTGTGATACCCAATCGCCTGTTGGCGATTTATACTGAAATGTGGCTATCATCGCTGATTCGTTAACCTCAACATCTGTGCCGTTGGCTGTGATGTAGATCGTCTCCAAACGATATGCTGAGGAAGGAACATCGAGATCAACCACTGTCGGGACATTGTTCATCAATGTGTGACTATCCGCATTTGTCAGCCATTGGCCTGCTTCCACCTCATCAGCAAAGCATACCCTAAAACTGTATAGCCCAAGCTCGGCATCAATGGGGGCTATGAATTCCATCCTCCAAGCCCCATTTACGTATTCAGGTATTCCGTTAAAATAAGCGCCTGTATCCCCATGAGACACCCAATCCCCTGTCGGCGATTTATACTGGAAAGTTGGGATCAAGGCGGCTTCACTGATCTCGGCATCCTCGCCGTTGGCCGTGATATAGGCTGCCTCCGTACGGTATCCCGAGGACGGCACATTGAGATTAACAACTTCTGGCGGGTTATTCATCAAGGTGAACGAATCCGTTTTCGTCATCCATTCGGTGGTGTCAGTGCCATTGGAAAAGCAGACTCTGTAACTATAAAGGCCGAGCTCGGCGTCAGCAGGCGGGTTGAAGACTATCCGCCAGTAGTTATCGATGTACTCTGGGGCCGATGTAAAATAGCTGTCTTGGTCTCCCTGGGATATCCAGTCACCTGTTGGGCCCTTATACTGGAATGCAGGGGTCAACGCAGATTCGGGGCCTCCCGGGTTCGAGCCGTTTGCTGTGATGTAGATTGTCTCCAAGCGGTAACCTGAGGGGGGGACATCTAGGTCCACTACCAACAACTCACTGCTCATCAATTGGAAAGCATCCGTCATCGTTAGCCATGCGCTCGTGCCGCCGTCGGTATCCGTGAGCCGCACCCTGAAACTGTACAGGCCCAGCTCATCACTTGGGGAGGGAGTGAAAGACACCCTGTGGTAATTGTTGTAATATTGCGAGGTGCCTGCTGGTTCCCAGCTGCCCGATGGGGACTTGAGCTGGAACTCGGCATCCAATGCACCTTCGTTGGTATTCTCGTCCGTACCGTTGGCTGTGATGTAAATAGTATCTTCAGGATAGCCGATAGCAGGCACCGACAGGTCGAGCACCGTTGGGACCACATTCAGCACTTCTATCATGTTGGGCTCTTCAAGAATATTGCTGTCATCGCCCTCTCCATCAGTGAACCACACTCTGAAGTAATAATTTCCGATATCAGCATCATCAGGTGGTTCAAAAGAGATCCTCCAACTACCTCCAGAATAGGAGGTACTGCTAAAATCGAAATATTCATCATTCCAGGTTACACCATCGTTGCTGCTGTACCTGAATTCAGGCGTGAGCTGGCCCTCTGAGTTCTCATAATCCGATCCATCCGCATAGATCCATATCGAATCCCCTCTCTCTACCTCGCTAATGCCTGACGGACCCCTAAGGTCATCGGCTGTGGGCACGTTGTTCATCACGGTTATAAAGGTGCTCGCATCCATTCTTGAGCTTTCCCCCCCATCTTGATTGGTGACCCATCCGCGGAACCAATAATTGCCTATATCATAGGACGCATCGGGCGTGAATTCCAGCTCCCATTGCTCGGAAACAAAATTGTAACTTGCAGGTACAGAAATCTCGGTCCAGAAAGCCGCTCCTGGTGGATCCATCTCAAGGTGCGGTGTAAGGTCGTACTCGTCATCAAGGGCATCGGAAGCATTAATGGTTATGACCAAGGTCGCTCCCCTGTAAACCTCATCATCCTGGGGCGTGACATCGAGTATCTCAGGATTGGGCGGATAGACTGTTACCGTCTGCGCCATCTGTATGTAATCGCTCTTGCCGCCGTCCTGGTCCGTGACCCTTACCTGGAAGATGTAAATCCCCTCTGCCGCACTCTGGTCCGGCTGGAAGGGCACTGTTAGATACCCGCTTGGTGGTGTACCGTTATAGCTGGATGCGCCAAAGTAGGTGCTTACCCAAACACCTGTGGGGGTGCCGCCAGTTGGGCCTGTGTACTGCCACTGGATGTCATCAGCTGAGGCGAATATCTTGAGCAAATCCTCGGCGTCCTCGTCATCTGCAGCGTTTACATGTAGGTATATCGGTGTACCTCCCCCTGCTCTGATACCAGTAGCGGAGGGCGTGATATCTATGGCTGTCGGGTCGTTGTTGAAGACGACGATGATGTTGCCGCCTGGAACCCATAAAATGTAGTCCCCGTCGGAGTCCGAGATGTTCACCCTGAATTCGTAGTTACCAAGCTCAGCACTGTATGGCGGTGTGAAATCTGCGTAAAAGCTGGTTCCATCGTAGCCTCCATTAGGCGATAGCCAAAGATCCCCCCATGTGGGGCTGTCCTGATGCTTGTATTCGAAATGAATCGTCAGGTCGCCTTCCAGCTCTTCCACGTCAGATGCATCCACATACACTCTAACCGTGTCGCCTCTTAAAACGCTACCAGCTTGCTTGTTGAAACCTTCGGCTTGAGGTGGGTTGTTCAAAACCGTTACCAAATCATCTATCTGGTACCAAGTAATGTTCCAGTCGCCGTCCGAATCCCGGAACCTTACCCTGAAGTCAACTGGACCCGGATTTGGGTCCGGTCTTGTTGCTGTCGGGGAAAACTCTATCCTCCAATTGTGTTCGAAGTTGTCATACCCTTCTACTCCGAAGTAGATATTGTCCCAAATATCTCCATCGAGACGGTGCTGGAATTCCGCATCTGTGAAATTCTCATCGTCAATATCCTCGATATCGAAGCCATCAGACCAGATATAAACGGTATCGCCTCTGTAGACCGTTCCTCCTCCATCATAAATGTCTTCAACCTCTGGCAGGTTGTTCAGCACATTAACAGAATTGTAAGCATAGAACCAGTCGCTATATGACCCGTAAGTGTCCTGAACCCTCACCCTGAAGTCGTAGCTGCCTGTTGTTGCATCTGCAAGTGGTGTGAAATCTATCTGCCAGTTGTTGTTGGTAAATGTTTTCGAAGATATATCAAGATACGAACCCACATCGGTATCGTTAATCCACTGTGAGGTGCCATTAAGTCTGTATGAAAACCAGGGAGTGAGTTGATCTTCAGTATCCTCGCCATCCGCAGAATCGGTCTCCATCACGATGGTATAGGTTCTGTAAACATCACTTCCTCCAATGGGCGCTAGGCTGTTTACCCAAGGTATGGTGTTTAGGTCTATAATGAAGTACCTTGTCTGATCCATGGTTGGATTGGCTGTACCGGCTTTTGTAATTGTAGTAGCCAGAATATCATGTGGGGTATAATAGGTCGTTGTCGAAGAATCTTCGATATACTCGGTAACCGGTATCAAGGTAACCCAACCTGGCTGACCGTTTATCGTAGAGGTCGTGAATGGCTGTCCTGTTGCGGGGTCATAGTCTCCATTTATATCTCGAACCTCAACATCGACGCCGTCCAATCCCACACCACCGTCCCGGACCTTTACATGCAGGTACCACTGGACCGTCAAGGAGGCAAAAGAGCCGCCTACATCCTTAACAAGAGCTGGGTTATGCGTTGTGTTCAAAAGAGTGGCATAAGCATCGTCTTGCCCCTGATCATCATCAGCTACCACAACATCGTAATTTGTTAATAGCCCAGCGATCAATGTACTATTTTTGACCAGAATATCCGTAGAATCTGAAGCGACATATAAATTCGCTTCATTGTTCTCGTAGGTATCATTCTCTATTGTAATATTAATTGCATTTGAAAAGAAGTGACCTGTTACCGAATATGTAAGACCACTGTTGCAATTTCTAACAATATTATTCCTATATACTGTGTCCTGTGTCCCTAAAATGTCACCCCAATCAATCAATCCTCCTGTATTTTGAATCGTACCACCACCACAGTTCTCAATAAGGTTATCAGAAACCACTACTCCCCAAGCATCCTGTATCTGTAGTCCTCTGTCTGCTGCATCGACGTGATTATTGCTTACAATAGCGCTACTTGTGAAATCATCAGCAACTCCCATAGCCCACAATGTTGTATTCCAAATCCAGTTGCCATCCAATGTCGTTCTACCTGTCGCACCAAACGCGCCTATCCCCAAATAATTATTATAGTTGAGTCGATTGTTTGATATAGTTACATTTGAACTTGAATCGACCAATATCGCAAAACCATTAAACATCCCGTCAGATGTGTCATTTACATAATTATTGTCTATCAGGAGTGCTGTGCTATTATACGCCTTAATGCCATTCCCTTGATGGTCGTGAATTACATTATCCGTGATATCGATGTTGTCGGTGCCGTCTAGCCATATTCCGTTTTCCTGATTGTATATCTCATTGTTAGAGAGGGTATGCCATGCACTGCCCGGAGTGATTAAAATGCCTGTTACATCGCTATCATGTATAATATTTCCACTTACTGTGGCACTGAACGAGGTTGTGTTATGTAAGATTACGCCCAGAAAATTGTTGGAGATATCATTGCCAGTTATAAAGGCTGCCGATGTTTGTATGTTCAAGCCAGCACCCAAGAAATCAGGATCAAAGCCACTCCATCCGCACTCATGCAATTCGCTGTTCATCATCGCAAAACTGGAAGATGGCCCTTCCACCACGAATCCAAACCGATTGGAGCTTCCGGGCGTGTAACTCGTAATGACGGATGCATCGGTGGTTGTGGATTTGTCGCTGTCAAGATCCCCGATGACCAGGGTTCCACCCGATTCAACCGTGATGTTGAACTCACCGTTATAGCTGCAGTTCATTTGTAGGGTCACATTTGCAAGGGTTAAGGAACCGCCGGCCTGGATCGTAAGATCGCCATTAACCCTGATCGTCTTGCTCATATGAATCACCGAATCTCCCGATTCGATTGTCCAGGGTCCAGGTGTTTCCCAGTAGCCAAAACCCGTATCCACCGGCCAACCGGTTTCAGCCTTCACATTCTCTACGGAAACAATGTCCAATACAACAAGCACACTAAAAATCATCAAGGCTGTAAAGCCTATGGAGATTGCTTTTTTCAACATGTTACCCCCTCGCCTAAAGGTTCTAAATTCTGGTTTTTTAATAATAACGATTGCAAACTATAAATAATCTTCCTGTAAAATACCATCAATACACCAAATTGCCGGCACGAATAATAACTAAGAAAAAAAGTTTATAATCGGTTTTTCTTACAAAAAGTCTTCAAGCGTGCACTCCTTCACCTTCTCGTTCTCGAAGAGGGAACTGATGGCTCCGTCCATGAGCCTTATCCTCTGCCTCGTGTAGTTGGAGATGTCGTATGTGTTCATGATCTCCTTGCTCACCTCGAGGTACTTCTTGACGCTGCCCTCGTGCACTGTCAACGTAAGATTGCCCCCGCATGCAGAGCACTTCCCTACCAAGGGCATCCTTCTGTACTTCCTGCTGCACTTCGTGCACCTCACCTGCTGCGTTGAGAACCTCTTCAGGTTGCCTATCATGTCAGGCAGGAAGTGATTGTTGATCACCCTTGCAACAACATCGTCTGTATCGACAGCCCGGATCTTCGCGGCCAAACTGAGCTGCCCCTCCATCTTGTCAATCATGGTCTTCAAGGTCTTGTACGCTGACTGTTCGGGGCCTTCGCCTATGTTCCTGGTGTCGTGGGTGAACCCGAAGCCTTCGTACTGGTTCTCCTTTCCTATTCGTCCCCCCACCAGATCCATGATCTTTTCCACGTCCTTTGGATTGGAATAGCGCATGGTGGCCTCGTAGAACTCCAAGGGATAGTGGAAAAGGACATCGATGTTATGCGCTTCTTTATCGATTTCGTCCGGATTGATTCTAGTGGTCAGGACCAGGGGTGCGTCCATCAGCCCTCCTCTGGACGCTGGTAAATAGGCACGGGAGAAGTTGATCAAGCTGTCGAGCAACAAAATCACGCAGTCCTCATCACCGTCGCAGTTCCTCCTCTTGGCTGCATGGAAGAAGGGATGCGCATATCCGACATTGGCTTTGGTGTAACCGATAATTCTGGCAAGGACTCCACCAGAGGTGTGGGGTGCCAATCCAACAACCAGCTGCCCGATTAAATCTTCAGGAATGTAGGCCTTATAGAACGGCTCCAGGCCGTAGAATTTGGCTAGCAGGTCGTCGATGTACTTGGAGACCTTTACGAAATATTGACCGCATTTGATCGAGGGTATGATGTCCTGAGGCTTCAACTCAATCAGCTGCTCCACATCCACAAGAGGCTTGCCCTTGTAATCCAGGGTGTAGCCTAATTCTTTGGCGTTCTTCACTTCGATACCGATCTCTGAGAGCCTGACATGCGTTGCAGGCACATCCGTCATGTCGAAGCGTATGGTGCCGTCCTTGAAAACGAAGACCCCGTGCTTTGCCCTCAGGATCCCCTTCTCCAAGGGTTCGGGTGTTTTGAACTTGGATATCATCCCTTTTACACCCTTTATTTCCAGACCGTTGCCCTGGCCGAGGTTTGCCAAAGCCTTTTTGTACTCCTTTTCAAGATCGATGGTCTGTAAAGTGGGTGAGTCCACCACCTTCGTATGCCCACCGCATTCGCATTTGGAGAGGAAATTCCTTTTTCTGCATTTTTCGCATCTCCTTATCCCCATCTCCACCGAGATTTTCCTCTTCTTCAGTGCCTCGGAAACCAGCCTCTGGGCGCCGCCGTTCTCGCCCAAGGGAAACAGGACGTGGGGCGGAGGGCGCATCTTGCGCTCCTTGGCCTTCTCGGGCCTTGCCATCCTGGCACCGATCCTGCTCGGAGCTCTTTCCCTTATCTTCACACCTGCTAGGTTCATGACGAGCCGCATCACCTCTGATATCTGCTCCATGTCAAAACTCGGTAAATCGCCTCTTTCCACAAGCGCATTCCCTTCAACCTCCAAACCCAGGGATCTGACGATCGGATGGGCATATCTATGGATGATCAGGTCATCACCTTTATGCTCGTGAAGGGCCCCCAGGATGATCAATATCTCCTTGACTTTCTCATCAGAGGTTAAAATCAATTTTCCTTCATCGTAGCTTCCTTTGTGGAGAATGTGCTCCCTCAGCAGCAGAACATCCTCAACCTTGAGATCATGCCAGAACAGGTTGAAATCAGGATGTAATGGTATGCCAAGCTCCAAAGAGAGCTTGAAGGCATCGTCGGCATTCAATTCCGAAGGCAGCTCCTCCACATTACCGCCGCTCTTCTCGAACTCGGCGAGCCACCACTCTTCACTATAAGCTCCAGGGATGAGTATATGGTTGTTCTCTATGAACTCGCCGTATGGTAACAGGGCTTCACCAAGATCCACTATCGTCTTCACCTTTGGCCTCAGCTCTAGGGCCGTGGAAACATCATTCACCTCGACCAGATCCCCGTTCTCCAAAAGCACGATGGGGCCCTCGATGGAATCGCAGGGCGTTACAGCACCAGCCTTTCCGGGCCTCTCTATCTTGATCTGCGTGCCAACAGATATGAAATCGTCCAATATCGTCATCGTAGCTGGATGTATTGAGATCGCTGCCAATCCTCCAGCCCGGTTCCGCCCGTACCTCAGCCTGAATCCGCCGATCCTGCTGGGATGGCACAGCACCGGCCTGCCGGCAACGATATCCTTGATGAACTTGTAGTTGGCCTCAACCTTGTTTTTCTCTTTGTCATCCTCTTCCTCCCTGCCCTTCCACCCCACGAGCCTGTCGATGAACTCCCATCCATCGATTTTGAGCTTCTTCACGTGCTTCTGGATCTTGGAGGCCTTGAGGCATAGGCCCTCTGCGATGACAAGGCAAGCACCGCCTCTCACCCTGTTCGTGGCCACGCGCTTCAAATCCCTGTTTCCAGTGACCTCTTCCTCCTCCGTGCCCTCTCCATCGATGCATATCGGACAATTTTCGATTATAAGCTCGATCTCCCTGTTCGAAGGGGAATACTGGGATGTCTTATAAATGGCCAGCTCCTCCTTGTACCGCTCGATCTCCTTCCTCATGGGTTTGTAGCGCCCTATGCCCAGCTCCCTCCGAACGACATCAGCTATCAGTACGCTCATTGCCTGTCCAGTGCCGCCTGCGGAGCGTATAGGTCCTGCGTAGAACACGCTGGCATACGAATTCTCGCCCGTTCCCCGGATCTTCACGTCCGCAACGCCCTCCAACGGCGCAACCAAAATGCCCTCTGTGAGCACTGCCAAGCCAACACGAATCGCCTTCTCCAGGGCCTTTTCCCTGCTGGACTTGTCGCTTTTCGCGATCTCCTTAGCGATTTGGAGTGAAGCCTCCTCCCTATCGTACTTGGCAGTCAACGCCCTGATGCGCTCCGCGATATCTTCGAAATCCAGGAGTTTTTCAACTCTCTGGGCCAAATCCTCTGCCTTTGGAATCTCCACCCTAAGTTCGGGATCTTTGCCCTGCCTACGTGCGTTCTCGCTGATCTCGTAGCATAGATCGGCGTGCTTTTCCAAGGCATCGAAATAGGCCTTCAAGGCCTTGCTACATACTACCTTGCTAATCTTTTCCACGTTACGACACTCCACAGGAAATAGAGGGGTGACTGGCTAGTACATAATTCCGCTTTTGGGCGGATAAAATGACCTCCTGATATCGCCCTGAGAATCGAATCCGCCAAAAGCCTACCCTAATAGGTTGGTTAGGATAAAAGGATTATGTGAGAAGGTTTATCATCACGGTGAGCATCATTACCAAATACAAGTATCACCTTACAGGTTCCCCGGAGGGCTTGATCATCCACTGGCAAAGCCCTTAAAATGCGAAAAGTAGATAAGCAGAGAACTCAATTGAGAGATATTGGGAGCGGAGTGGCATGGACACCAGAATGGTTTCAATTTGCATCGCGATCATGATGATAGGGACGGCATTTCTTGGGGCTACAAAGGTACAAGTTCATTCCGCTGAGGATTCGCCAACAACGCAAGCAGGAGAACAGACCTCAGCTCCTACGGCAGAACCGCCTCTTATTCAACAGCAGGTAAATACGATTAATCACCAAACAACCTCCTCGCGGGGAGGGGATCAGGATAAATATTCATCGCATCTGGCCACAAGGCAAGAGATCGAGGCCCTGAAGGCCAGAATCGGCGTGAGAGAGAAAGATAAGAACTACAACCTCATCTATGACGGCCTGGGAACAGGTTTGGCTCCGCCCACGGAGGAGGAATGGGAAGCGATGATAGGCACCCTGGAGATCGTAGATTCGGTGGAAGATGAGCCAGTGAAAGGTCCTTTACCGTTAGGAGATGATCCAGGGGCCACCGTGGATCTAATGGCAGACCCTTCCTTCCCGGCAGTCTACAGCCAGGGAGCCGAGGGCTCCTGCGCCTCCTGGTCCACAGCCTACTACACTAATGGTTTCTTGCAGGCCAAAGATTACGGGTGGACGGACCAGCATACCTCCTGGGGCTCGGCCAACAAGGATCATCTGATGAGCGTGGATTGGGTATATCACAAGGTAAACGGGGGCTCGGACAGCGGCTCAAACTTTGAAAATCCTATGGGAGTTATCTCCACCCTTGGGAACTGTCCAGAGAGTTACATGCCCTATTCCACCAGTGATCATACCTCCTGGGGAGACGAGGACGCCTGGAGACAGGCCCCGATATACAGGGCAGGGGGCTACCAAACCACCTCAGTCACGAACATAGATGTTGTTAAATCCTGGATAGATGACGGATATGCCGTCCCCATGGCCTTGAATGCAGGTCAATACAGCAAGGGGTGGACGGATGGGAACGGAATAATGTCGAACACGGAGTACACCCCAGGCAGCCCCAATCATGCCAATACCGTCGTAGGATACAATGATTCCATAGAGGACGATAACGAAACTGGGGCCTTCAAGATAGTCAACTCCTGGGGAGCCTCATGGGGTCCTTTAAACAACGGCACCTATTACATGACCTACGATTGTTTCAAAAATTTGACTTGGAGCCTGTGCTACAGGTTCAGCTCGGACAAGGATGACTATGAGCCATCCCTCTTGGGAATATGGAACCTGGATCCGCAGGGTGCCAGGAACGCAGGCATCGAGATGGGTGTGGGCCAGTACGGGAGCCCTGAGGAAACAAGGACACCGAAATTGAGAGGCGGCAACCACAACTTTCCTTCCTTCATGTGTCTCGATATCACAGAATTCCAGGACAACTGGGACGCCGGGACCAATACGTTCTATCTCGAGATAGGCTCCGGAGCGAGCTCCAGCACAATCTCATCCTTCAAGATCGAGCGCTATCAGGGAAGCTATACCCCCGGCAGCCCCACCGAGACATCCCCAGAGTCCCCCGATACGCCGGAGTCGACCCCTGGATACGTGACCCTATATTTCCCTCTGAGCGAGGGCAGGGTTCGATTCGATAATATTGCGTACCAATCCAATGCTCTCGCCATCATAACACTGGGGGACAGGGACCTCAACACGAACTCAGGCTTGGCGGAAACCTATGTGATAGACGAGGTAAGAAGTGATCCCACAGGTGACTCGGAAACCACCACCATCACACTTACAGAAACCGATGTGAACACTGGGGTGTTCATAGGATCGATTCAACTTATGCCCGGCGGTCCGAACATCGATGATGGGTTTTTGCAGGTGGGAAGCGGTGATACCATAACCGTGAGGTACGAGGACGCGGATAACGGAACAGGAAACCCTGCAACCGCCACGGATACCGCAGCCGTGGACGATGACCCCCCTGTAATTTCTTCCGTCTCTGCCGAGCCGTCTTACACAACCGCTGTTATAACGTGGAATACGGACGAGGACAGCGACAGCCTTGTCAGCTATTCCATAATCACACCACCAACCCTGACAGAAGGGGACACGGCAATAACCACTGCACATTCAGTTAAGCTGACAGGGTTAAGCGTTAACACGGCCCATTATTACGAAGTTCGCTCCACGGACTCCGCGGGCAACACGGCTCTCGATGATAACGGCAGTGCCTACTACACTTTCACGACTCTACCGCCAGAAATTGCACCATGGTCTGACGATATGGATTCCGGACACGAATGGTGGACAAACGAAACCATCGGAGCAGGCACGGAGTGGCAGCTGGGAGACCCTGCAGGTTTCGGACCTGGCTCAGCGTATTCAGGCAGCAATTGCTGGGGAACAAATATCGACAGCGATTATTCAAACCTGGTGGAGGTATGGCTGGTCACGCCGCCCATCGATTTAACGCTTGCCGCAACTGCAAACCTGACCTTTTGGAACTGGTACGAGATAGAGAAGAACTGGGATGTTGGCGTGGTGGAGATATCCAACGATCTCGGCGACACCTGGACGGTGATCGAGCCGGCGGGAGGCTATCCAGACTGGACCGAAAACTTTGGAGATGGCTACAGCAGCGACAGCGGAGGATGGGTGTCCGGAACAGAGGAGGAATTCGATCTTTCTCCGTACCTCGGCAGCATCATTCTTATCGGATTCCATTTCAAAACCGACACCTTCGTGATAGATCCTGGATGGTACATCGATAACGTGACCGTCGATGCTGAGTATGTCCCCATCGGCGTTACGATAGTTCCGTCCTCCCAGTCCCAGATTGGACTGCCCAACACAACCGTTTCTTACCCCATGAAAGTCATCAACATAGGCTACAGTGGTTCCGATATATTCGACCTGACATACTCTTCGCCGTCCGGGTGGACTGTCAGTTTCTATGAATCAGATGGAGCAACGCCCCTGGGAGATGCGAATACGAACGGTAAACCTGATACTGGTAACCTTGCGGTATCAGGCGGAACAACCGATATCATCGTAAAGGTGGACATTCCGGACACGGCGGTGGAAACCGCTTCAGACTCCACGACCATTACGGCAACATCAACAAATGATCCCCTGGTATCTGGTGATGCAATATTAACAACGAGTATCCCATACTATATCGAATCAAAGTTGGCATTCACCAACCCGACAATAGACGGCATTATCTCTCCTGGCGAGTGGACGGACGCGGAAATCGTGGACATATCATCATCGGATGCTTCCCCTGGAACCGCCTTCATGTACGTGAAAAACAACGAAACCATGCTCTATATCGCCGTGGTCGATACAAATGACATATCCCTGGATACGAACGATAGAATCGGCTTTTACTTTGATGACGATCACGACCATACATGGCCTGATAACAACAGCCCCACAGGTGAAGGGAATTTCTGGGTGCGCTGGGATGGAACAAAAGCATTGTGTCAATATAGAGGCATATGGGGATCCGCGCCGAACATGGAGCCCACAGTTGCTGCTTCCGGTGTTACGGGAGACATATCCATCATAAACGGTTATATACAATATGAGATGGCCATTGATCTAACAACCAGCGCCCTACAATCTTCGCTGGGGAGCACCATCGGTCTGTTCGTTTTCAGCTATGACACCGGTACAGGCACTTTTTACGGAGAGTGGCCTCCCGATGGTGTGGACACATATACAGACCCGAGCACCTACGGCGATCTCATTATTGCAGAGGACACGGAGCCGCCGATTTCAAGTGTTGACGCGGTTTCACCCTACTGGCAAACCGGTTCTCCGCTCAACATCACCGCCGCTGCAAGCGACATAGGGGGCAGCGTGATGAGTGTGGAGCTGTTCTACAGATTCAGTGCAGACAACCAGACATGGGGTGGTTGGATCTCGGCAGGGGCGGATACGGCGAACCCGTGGGAATGGACCTTCAACTTTCCCGAGGGCGAAGGCCACTATGAGTTCAAGACAAATGCAACGGACAGCTCCGACAATGCTGAGATCGATACCGGCAAGGATGCATCGTGCGGTTACGATGCTGAGCCGCCAATCTCATGTGTTGACGTGATCTCGCCTTACTGGCAGACAACATCCCCCCTCACAGTCACCGTAAATGCAAGCGATGCAGTCAGTGGATTGACTGCCATCGAATTATTCTACAGGTACAGTATCGACAACTCCACCTGGGCCGCCTGGATTTCTGCCGGGTTGGCCACAGAGAACCCATGGATGTGGTCATTCAACTTCCCGGACGGAGAGGGCTACTACGAGTTCTACAGCATTGCCGCCGATAATGCAACGAATGAGGAGGTTGGGACCGGAACCGATGCCATCTGCGGTTACGATTGCTCGCCCCCTTCGGCAAATGCCGGTTTTGATATTTCTGTTGATGAGGACGAAATATTCGAACTTGACGGGAGCGGCTCAACTGATAATCTCGGGATAGCCAACTTGTCCTGGGACCTCGGTGACGGCGATTTTTGCTATGGAATGAATCCTTCCCACAGCTATCACCGATCCGGGACATACATAGTGACCTTAAATGTAAGGGATAAGGCAAACAATGCGGATGTGGACATACTAACCGTTTATGTGAACAACCTCGCCCCTAACGCATATGCCGGGAATGACCAAATAATTGACGAGGGGGAGACGGCGTTCTTTGACGGCAGCGGCTCTTCAGACACTGCATCGGATATGTCAACCCTGATCTACACCTGGTACTTCGATGATGGTGAAATGCTTTCAGGCGTGACCGCAAGCCATGTTTTTAAGGATAACGGTGATTACACGGTTACATTGGTGGTGGAGGATGACAACGGTTATACGGACTCCGATACTGTTCATGTGACTGTGAACAACGTCCCGCCAACTGCCGACATCGGAGGGCCGTATTCTGGGGAAGAGGGAACACAAGTGAATTTCTCAGGCTCGGCATCAGACCCAGGCGATGACATACTCACCTTTAAATGGGATTTTGATGAAGATGGCGAATACGATGATGGTTTCGGCGAGAGCCCGGGTTGGTACTGGGACGAGGATGGTGTGTATACAATAGCCTTGAACGTATCAGATGAGGACGGCGGATTTGACGTTAAAACAACACTGGTTAATATAGGCAATGTGCAGCCGGTTGCCCTGGTAGGAGGGCCTTACTCAGGCGATGAGGGCGGTGTTGTGACTTTCTACGGCAATTACTCCGATCCAAGCCCTGTGGATGTCATAAGCTACCTCTGGGATCTTGGAGATGGCAATACAAGCACCTTGCAGAATCCCACACATACATACGCCGATGATGGTGTTTATGTGGTAACGCTCGCCGTTACAGACGATGATGGCGGCACAGGCTTTGCAAGCACGACCGCGACGATCGCCAATGTGGCGCCAAATGCAGATGCAGGGGGTCCTTATTCTGGTGATGAGGGAGATGTTATTTCGTTCATCGGCAGCCAGACTGACCCTGGTTTGGACACCTTCACCTATCTCTGGGACTTTGGAGATGGTGTGGTGAGCACACAGAAGGATCCTGACCATGTTTATGCGGATGATGGTGTCTATACCGTAACTCTATCGGTAAGGGATGATGAAGGAGGAGCTGGTTCCACAACGACCACAGCCGCAGTTTCGAATTCGGACCCTGTTGCAGATATCGGCGGCACTTATTCTGGAGATGAGGGCGGAGCTGTGAACTTCTACGGCGATTACTCTGATCCAAGTCCTGTTGACACTGTTTCCTATATCTGGGATTTTGGAGACGGCGAATCAAGCTCCCTCCAGAACCCCACGCATACTTATGCCGATGATGGTTATTATATCGTCACGCTCACGGTTATCGATGATGATGGGGGCATAGGAACAGCAGGTGTGTTAGTAACGATTAGCAATGTCGCTCCAACAGCAGATGCTGGGGGGCCCTATGTAGGGGATGAAGGCTCTGCTATATCGCTCATCGGGAGCCAGACAGACCCTGGCGATGATACATTCACCTACCTGTGGGACTTTGGAAACGGAGATACGAGCACCTCGCAAAACCCAGAAAATACATATGATGATAACGGCGTCTATCTGGTAACGCTAACCGTTATAGATGATGATGGC
Source organism: uncultured Thermoplasmata archaeon (assembly GCA_965371185.1). Classification (GTDB taxonomy): domain Archaea; phylum Thermoplasmatota; class Thermoplasmata. The sequence goes on along the minus strand of CBDUXN010000026.1, from coordinate 3,767 downwards.
GGCCTTGGAGTTGCAACCACCACGGTAACCATCAGAAATGTCCTGCCGATTGCTGACGCCGGAGAGGGTTATTTAGGCTTTGAAGGAGAGGCGATTTCACTCTTTGGCAGCCAGACGGATCCTGGAGCCGACACTTTCACCTATCTGTGGAACTTCGGAGATGGTACATTAAGCACTCAGCAGAATCCTGCACACGCCTATCCTGATAACGGAATTTACGCAGTTACCTTGACCGTCACAGATGATGATGGAGGCATTGGCACAGATACTACCATGGTCGCTGTCAACAATAAGCCTCCGAAGATCGTGGATCTGGAAGATATGATCCCAGCCAAAGAAAACCAGGTTTTTATGTTGAAAATCAACGTCGAAGATGCAGAAGGCGATGAGATCATATTTACGGACGATTCGGACATGTTCGATATCGATCCCACCAGCGGCTTGATCCAGTTCACCCCATCCAACGATGATGTGGGCATTAGAACCGTCACCATCACCGCAAAAGACGATGACGGCGGTACGGCGACAACGAATCTCTTGATGAACATAATCAATGAGAACGATCCGCCGATCCTGGAGGATATCGGTCCCCAGATCGCGGTTGAGGACCGGCAGTTCATCTTCACAGTGTCGGCCAGCGATATCGATTCAGGCGGCATACTGACGTTCTCAGATAATACAGAACTCTTCGAAATAGATCGTTATACAGGAAGTATCAATTTCATACCAACCAACGATAAGGTCGGCGCGTACATCGTTACCATCACGGTCAAAGATCCGAAGGGTGCAATGGATTGGGAGAACGTCTCCTTCACCGTTACAAATACCAACGATGCACCTGTTCTTAGCAGTATTCCAAATCAGCATGTGACTGTTGGAGAGACATTTACCTACACAGTAATAGGAAGTGATATAGACGATAACATGCTCATATTCTCAGACGATTCCGAGCTTTTCGTAATCGATCCTGTCTCAGGTGTTGTATCGTTCATTCCGGAAAAGGATGATGTGGGTGTGCATGTCATAAACATCAAGGTGAGCGATGGGCACGGTGGGAATGACACTCAAACCATGCTACTCGAAATCGAGGGCCTCCCGGAGAAAAAAATCGAGCAGGAGCCTGAAAGTGACTGGATGTCCTTGACACTTATCATCTTGTTGATCATAGTGATCCTGCTTCTTCTCATACACATGCTCACTCACGGAAAAGTTGAAGGAGTAGAAGAACCAGAGGATGAGGGAGGGAGCGCCACCGAGGACTTTGTTGAGAAGGAGGTCGGGGCAGTCGATGGTGAAAGACCTGAGGAATTTGAAGATAACCATGAGATCACTGAGCCAAGGCAAGCGGAAGAGCAGAAGGACACGGAGGAAAAGGTCATAACCGAACAAAAACGGATGCCGCCGCGACCTCCCCACTGGGCACTTCCTGTTGTAGAGGGGAAAGAAAGTGTAGAAAAACCAGCCCCGAAAAAACTGGTGCGACGGAAGCCAGTAAAAAAGAGAAAGATGCTCAAAGTTAAAAAGGCTGAGGGTGCGGAAGATACAAGGAAACTGTCCTGATGTAAACCAAGGTGAACCACATGATCGGTATTTCCAGCCCCGGGTTCAGCATGACACCCTTCATGGAGATGCTCGAGGCCATAGCCCCACATTTCGACTGCTGGGAGATCATAGCTGAAGGTATGCACGCCATGCCGAACATAGAAAAGGATATAACAGCGTGTCAGGACTCGTACGACATGAATTTCGCGGTGCATGCACCCTTCAGCGACCTGAACATAGCGAGCCTGAACCCGAAGATAAGGGTGAACTCGATTGCTCAGGTCCTGGAAGCGATCAGGACTTCGTCTGATCTGGGCATAGAGATTGTGACAATACACCCGGGTTTCAAATCTCCGCTGGGTGCTTATTTTCCTGAGAAGGTCGGGAAGATACACAGGCAGAGCCTGGTGGAGATAGACAGGGCGTGTGAGGAGTACGATGTCGTTCTAGCATTGGAGAACATACCAAAGATGTGGATATCTCTCTGCTCCTTCGCCGCTGAGATCAACGAACTGATCGAAGGCACCAATTTGAAGATCTGCTTTGATGTGGGCCATGCGAATATCGCGAACGATATAGACGGCTTTTTAGAATTGAGGGGACTTATCGCCAATGTCCATCTGCACGATAATAACGGTCAAAAAGACGGGCATCTTGTTTTGGGAGAGGGGAACATCAACATCGTTGGGATTTTAAAGAATCTCAGGGGGTACAATGGAGATCATGTCATCGAATGCCTGAACTTAGAGGAGGGCATAAGGAGCAAGGCGATACTGAAGGGTCTGCTCCAATGCATTTGAATGAAACCTAAATTTTGGTGTTACTTTGGTAAGTACCTAAAAGATTTTATATAGTAACTACCACATTACAAATTGGACTAGTGCAAAATTGAAGGAACGAACAATGGTGATTAGCATATCAAGGAGACTTACCGGAATCAAGGCGCTATTAGTCATATTTTTGCTGCTCGCTATCCTGGCAATTCCATTTGCTCAGGCGGCGGTTATGGAGCCAGTTACAGGGGAACCCGAACCACTTTCAGACGAGAATAAATCTTGGTGGGAGAACTGGCCCGGGGATATGAACAAGGACAAGATAGATGACAATTTGGAATGGTTCATTGAGAAGGAGAACCTCGGCCCTGAAGAGGAAATTCTGGTTATCGTGGACTACGATCACAAGCCCTCCCTTGTGGACAAGGAGATGCTTGCCTCCTTCGACTGGAGTGTAAAATATGTCTGCAAATACATCGATTCCATAGCTGTTGAAATTCCTGTTCTGGCGATAGAAATGATAGCCTCTTGGGATGATGTCGTGATGGTGGAATGGGCGCCTGACATGCAGTTCACGCTGAGCTCTGCCATGCCCAGCATAGGCGTTCCAGAGGTTTGGCAGAGCCTGGGAATCGACGGTGAAGGCGTCACCATAGCGATCATAGACACAGGTATAGACGACGAGCACGCAGGCCTGGATGACCTGGACGATGATCCTGAAACGGACGACCCCAAGGTGATCGCGTTCTATGATGCGCTTAAAGATCCTCTTCACGACGACGGCACGAAAGAGCCCTACGACAACAACGGCCACGGAACGCACTGTGCAGGCACGGCCGCAGGAACTGGCGCGCCCAATCATAATCATGTGGGCGTTGCTCCGAAAGCCTACCTTGTTGGAGTAAAGATAGGCGACGGCAGCATTCCCTACAACACCGCTTTAGATGGCGTCGAGTGGGCCATCGCGAACAAGGAAAAATTCGGCATAGATATTCTGAGCAACAGCTGGGGCCTCGTCATTGGCGGCCCCAACGGGCATAACGGCCAGAGCAGCATTTCCAGGCTCATGGACCAGGCAGTGGATGCGGGTTTGGTGGTCTTAGTAGCGGCGGGAAATACCGCCATTTCATTGACGGTTCTGGCACCAGGTGATGCCGAGAAGGTGATTACAGTTGGCAGCGTCAACGACAACCATGTGCTTTCCAGTTTCTCGAGCCAGGGGCCCACATCTGACGGTAGGATCAAGCCGGATGTCTGCGCCATTGGTGAGGGGGTCACGTCTCCCGAAGCAAATTCTGGGTCAGGATATGGTGGGTTCAGCGGCACCAGCGCCGCCTGCCCAATGGCAGCCGGTGTGGCGGCATTGGTTCTTCAGGCCAATCCGTATCTCACTCCCGATGATGTAAAGCAGATATTCCATGAGACCTCTGAACATAATACTGATGCCAGGTT
>CBDUXN010000025.1:0-28440 GCA_965371185.1 uncultured Thermoplasmata archaeon | reverse complement strand
AACCGTGGGCGACATCGATATCCTGGTTTCATCTGCCAATGCAGGGGAGGTCATGGACCTGTTTGTGGACTACGAGGATGCGGCAGATGTTATAATGAAAGGAGACAAAAGATCAAGCATCAGGCTGAGTGACGGCATGCAGGTGGATCTGAGGGTTGTGCCAAAGGAGAGTTTCGGGGCGGCGCTTCAGTACTTCACAGGCTCCAAGGATCACAATGTAAGCCTGAGAAAGCTGGCCATATCACAAGGCCTGAAGATCAACGAGTACGGCGTTTATAAAAAGGACTCAGGCGAGATGATAGCTGGGGATGACGAGCAAAAGGTGTACAAAGCTCTTGGCCTGGCATGGGTTCCGCCCGAGCTCAGGGAGGATAGAGGTGAGGTGGAGCTCGCCCTGGAGGGAAATATGCCCAAACTGCTTGAAGTTGAGGACGTCAAAGGCGATATGCATGTTCACAGCGAATGGAGCGACGGCTCGGCATCTATTGAGGAAATGGTCGAGGCTGCAAAGCATCTGGGCTACTCGTACCTGGCGATCTGCGATCATTCAGGATCCTTGAAGATCGCCGGAGGTCTCTCAAAGGACAGACTGCTGAAGCAGGTGAAGGAAATACACAGGATAAATGATGACACAGAGAACTTCCATGTATTCTCAAGTATCGAATGCGACATCAACTCAGATGGGAGCCTTGATATACAACCAGAGATTATGGGGGAAGTGGACTTCATAACTGGTGCAGTGCATTTAAAATTCAACATGAGTGAGGATGAAATGACGAAACGAATCATAAATGCCATGGAAAACGACAAAGTAAAGGTCATTGCGCATCCGACAGGCAGGCTGCTCCATAAAAGGGAGGCCTACAAGGTGAACCTCGATAGCCTTATCGACTCGGCAAAAGACAACCATGTATATTTAGAAATAAACGCATTCCCGGATCGGTTGGATCTGAACGATTCCAACATAAAATACGCAAAGGAAAATGGCATGAGATTCATGATTTCAACTGATGCCCACAACCCGGTCCATCTCATGTTCATGCGCTTCGGCGTGAGCACTGCAAGGCGTGGATGGCTTGAAAAGGATGACGTCATAAACACTTCATCTGCAAAGAAGATCGGCAAGTTGCTAACATCATGAGGATCGATAACATGGAAAAGGAAGATGCAAAAAAGAGGATCGAGGAGCTGCGAGAGGAGATACGACACCATGATCATAAGTACTATGTGGAGAACAACCCGGTGATATCAGATTACGAGTACGATCAACTCGTAAAGGAATTGGGCCGCCTTGAGGAGCGGTTTCCAGATTTGATTACCCCCGACTCCCCAACCCAGCGCGTGAGCGGAGAGGCAGTCAAGGAGTTTCCAAGCGTGGAGCACAGGGCAGAGATGCTCAGCCTGGACAACACTTATTCCTTTGAAGAGCTGAGAGAATTTCATAAAAGGGTTCTGAAAAAGATCCAAGAATGCAGATATGTGGTGGAGCCAAAGATCGACGGCCTGGGCGTGGCCCTGGTTTACGAGAACGGGATTTTTGCAAGGGGTGCAACCCGGGGAGACGGAAGGGTTGGAGAGGATGTCACCCTGAATTTAAAAACGATTCGCAGCATACCCTTGAGATTAGTCGATGAAAGACTTGCCAACATCGAGGTTAGAGGCGAGGTGTTCATGCCTGTAAAGGGCTTCAGGGAAATGAACAAGAGGAGGGAGGAGAAGGGGGAGCAGATTTTCGCGAACCCGAGAAATGCAGCCGCAGGGTCCATAAGACAGCTCGATTCAAAAATCCCTGCATCCAGGCCTCTTGATATCTTCATATACACGATGTCCTACCTGGAAGGAAAGGAGTTTGAAACCCATTGGGAGAGCATGACGGCGTTGAAGGATGCAGGATTCAAGGTGAACCCCTTGGTAAAACCATGTAAAGATCTGGAGGAGGTAATCGAATACTGCACAGAACTGGAAGAAAAAAGGGATGAGCTGGACTACGAAATCGACGGTACCGTCATTAAGGTGAACGAGCTGGAGCATCAAAGGACTTTGGGAGAGACCACCAGACATCCGAGATGGGCGATCGCCTACAAGTTCAAGGCCAGACAGGCCACTACGAAGCTCAAGGAGATCAGGTGGCAGGTGGGAAGAACAGGCGCATTGACACCAGTGGCGATTCTCGAGCCCGTGGAGGTGGGAGGAGTGACAATATCTCGAGCGACACTGCACAACGAGGACGAGATCAGGAAAAGGGACCTCCGGGAGGGGGATTATGTCCTAGTGGAGAGAAGTGGCGATGTGATTCCCCAGGTTGTCAAATCCATCCTGGAAAAAAGACCAGATGACTCAAAACCTTTTACCATGATCACCCAATGCCCGGAATGCGATGGGGAGATCGAAAGACCCAAGGGCGAAGCTAGGTGGAGATGCCAGAACCTTCAGTGCCCTGCCCAGTTGAAGCGCAGAATAGGGCACTTCGCCTCAAGAAGCGCCATGGACATAGAGCATTTAGGACCTGAGACCATTGACAAGATGTTGGATGCCCAGCTCGTTAAAGGATTAGAGGATCTATACACCTTAAAGAAGCAGGACATTCTCGAACTCGAAGGCTTCGAGGAGAAATCGGCAGACAACCTCCTGATGGCCGTTGAAAACAGCAAAAGCGGGGAGCTTTCGAGATTGATCTTTGCATTGGGAATAAGGCATGTGGGGCAGTACGCTGCTCAGCTATTTGCCGCACATTTCAAGAGCCTGGACAATCTGGCCAAAGCACAGTACAACGAGCTGGAGGGTATAAAGGGCATAGGCAAGGAGACAGCTGAGAGTATTGTGAATTTCTTTTCCAACGAGGATAATCGAAAGCTCATAAATGCCCTCAAAGAAAGGGGTGTGGAGCCGGAGAGCGAGGAGGTAATGGAGCCCAGGGCTCTGGAAGGAAAACAGTTCGTATTCACAGGCAGCCTGGAAGGGATGAGCAGGGCGGAGGCAGGGGAAACCGTGAAGAGGCTGGGCGGCATCGTTTCAAGCAGCGTCTCGAAAAACACGGATTTTGTTGTGGCAGGTGAGAATCCGGGCTCCAAATTAGAAAAGGCGAAGAAGCTTGGGATAAGCATCATAGACGAGGAGGAGTTAAGGAAACTGGTTGCGGGTTGAAAATATTAGTCATTGAATTATCAAGATAACAAAAAGAAGAATTACATAAGCCTGGCTGAATACTCCACAGTGATCATTTGTGCTTGAGACGTTCCTTTTTGACGTCCTCATGCCACATCCAATTCCAGAGTCTCATCCATGCATCTTCTTGCATAACCTACGCCCCCCTTGGACGTACTATATAATCCATATAAGGTATATAAGATTTTGCCGAATCGTATAAGTCAATTGACCAATATATTCTAAAGAAAATAAAACAATGTTCTATTAATAACCGGTCCATACAAAAAACTTATTAATATAAACGTTATTTAATACGACATTGGTTCCTAGAATTTGGAGGTGCCAGGATGTATGAATTGGACGAAACAGATAAACGGATCTTGGGCTTGTTGAACAAGGATGCGAGATTGAGCTTTAGGCACATATCCCGGGAATTGGGCGTATCCTTGACGAAAGTCACAACAAGGGTAAAAAGAATGGAAAGGGAGGGAATCATTAAAAGCTACATACCATTGATCGATCCAGATAAACTGGGTCTGGAGATGCTCGTTGTCATAGGATTGGATATCTCCAAGGCAAAGACCATCGAGATCCAGAATAAAATCGCCAAGGACCCGCATGTAATGTCTGTTTACAACACCATCGGCCATTGGGATTCTGTAATTATCGCACGGTTCAGAAGCAGGATCGATTTGGACACCTTCATAAGAAAGGTTCTGAGCCTCCCTGGTGTGGACAAGACATATACGCAGCTCGTGCTCAAGATCGTGAAGGATGAGAAGAGAATATTATTGTTATAGTTTAGATACTCTTCCTTCAACAACAAGTTAAATGGCCTTATACCTATCCCCTATTCTAACGACTTTGCCCAATTCAACTAAACGGTCTAGATGCTTCCTTATCATGTTCTGTTCGAACCAGGTAAAGGCTTTGTAACCCTTGTGCTCCTTCTTGTAGATAATATCGTTAGCCTCCAATTCCTCCACTGTCATCTCCTTGTCAAGAAGGTTCAGTATGGTCTCGTCCCTTTCGAATATGACATTCAGGTATTTCTCCAGTGCCGCTCTAATCTTATTCTTGAGGGGAAAGGTATGGGATGTGCATATTACATCCATCTCAAAATCGTGAAGCCTTTTAATGGATTCTATGAAATCGGGAAGGCTCGAATTTGGATTTGCGTACCAGGGCCCGAATCGGGTCAAGTCGATATCGGTGGAGAACATGAGCTTTTTATTAGGTTCGTAGAAGCAGCAGTGCCCTGGTGTATGGCCTGGAGTGTGCACGGCGATCCATTCAGTTTCTCCGAATTTTAACACTTTGTTGGCCTTGAAAGTCCTGGTTTGAGTGGAAGGAAAGAACTCAAAGAATTGTTGGAACCATCCCAGCCATTCCTCCTCCACAGGGGTGCCTTTGATTCCTGCATATTTTTTATAATTATCAAACGAGCTCGTAACCCCTGCCTCTTCCTCGATAACCCATAGGTCTTTGAAGAGGTGGTTGCCCAGGATATGGTCGATATGGTAATGGGAATTGATCAGAACATCGATGTAATCTTTTACGGTTACCAGTAATTCGTTTCCGATACCTGAATCTATCAGCACAACCTGTTCATCCAAGATTAAAAGGGAGTTGGAATATGGGAAAGTCCCCTTGTTTTTGCCTATTATGAGATATACATTATCATCCAACTGGTTTGTATTTAGCTTCTTTAGGGCATCAAACAGTGGACTATGTTTCTGCATGGCGGTTCGGGCATTGAGGATTTGGCTATTTAAATGCTTTGAATGGGAAGGTGAAATCATATGTTTAAGGCCTAAGATATGACCTTCGAAACTTTTAAGGCATCGTATCACTTTCCTGAAATCCAGGCGTATTGGATATTATAACCTAATGGGGGGGAGAAATGACAAGAATACGAGCGGCATTACTAATTGCAGTGTTAGTGAGCACGAATTTCCTAGGGATTCTCTTTCTGATCCCTGAGGATGTAAAAGCAACAGAATATATAAGTGGAAGCATTGTAAGCGATACCACCTGGGCTTTTGCAAACAGCCCGTACATTGTGGTCGGTAACGTGACTGTCGAAGTTGGTGCAAATTTGACAATTGAACCTGGTGTAGAAGTGAAGTTCAATGGGTCTTACAGCCTTATTATCAACGGCACGCTGAATGCAACCGGCACATATAGCCAACCGATTAACTTCACATCCAACCAAACATCTCCTTCAGAGGGGGATTGGCTAAGCATTAGGTTGCAAAGCGCGAACAACACATTGGGCTACTGCCAGATATCGTACGGTGACTATCCGCTGTACATCGTTGGCTCGAATACGAACAACAGCATCTCGAACTGCAGGATCTTCAACAATACAGGCGATGGTATCTATCTCAATGATACCACATACAATACATTAATTAACGTGACGGTATCTTTCAGCGATGGGAACGGCATTACATTATTGTCTTCAGAGAACAACATAATTAAAAATTCCACTGTTACACAGAATAATGGCTCTGGCATCTATTTCAACTCATCAGGAAACAACAACATTGAAAATACGAAAATTTCTTATAACGGTCAGGATGCAATATATCTCGAAGAATCCAATGAAAGCACCTTCAGCTTAAACACACTGTTTTACAACAACGGGACAGGCATCAACCTAACCTCATCTTCAAGCAATAACACAATCGAGATCAACAACATCACATCCAACAATCAAACAGGTATTCTTATCACAGGCGACTCGAATTCAAATATAATCTCCCGCAACAACATCACCAACAATTCCGCAGTTGGTATAAACATAACTGGCTCAATCGGCAACCAGATCCACCACAACAATTTCGATTCTAACGGGCAAAATGCCTACGATTCCACGAACCAGCTCAATTCGTGGGATAATGGTGTCGAGGGCAACTGGTGGAGCGATTACACAGGTTCTGATGGAAATGGCGATGGTATCGGGGATACTCCCTACGACGTGCTAGGTGCGGGTAGCAAGGATTGGTATCCGCTTATGGATTCCGTGAATATCAGTGCGCCGATAATAGAAAACACAACCCCAAATGATGGGTCAGGAAACGTGTCAGTAAATCCCCAGATTTCGATAACCTTCTCCAATGAAATGAACAAGACCGCCACTGAAAATGCTACTTCCATGTCTGGGGGAGTGACACCCTCGAATTTTACATGGAGCAATGGCGATCAAACCATGACTTTCAATCCGTCCCTCACATTAGATTCCGAGACAACATATACAGTCAACGTATCAACAGACGCGAAAGATTTGCTTGAAAATCAATTACAGTTAGATTATCAGTTCTCATTCACTACAGAGGATGTAATTGGGCCTCAAATAACCCTTATCTCCCCTGCAAATGGGACAATAACTGTTGCCATAAACGCTGATGTGGTTGTAACGTTCAATGAGACCATGAACACCACCTCTGTGACCTATACATGCAACCCAGATCCTGTAGGATGGACCCCGTTCTGGAGCGACGGCAATCAAACGGTTACCTATTCCCATAATGCGTTTGACAGTGAAACCACATACACATTCAATATTACTGGTGGAAAAGATGTGGCAGGAAATGATTTGGTTGCCGGGGCAGTACCAAACCCCTGGACGTTCACTACAAAGGACGTTATAGGACCCCAGATAAACTCGACCTTCCCCATAAATAACGCCCTCGATGTTCTATTATCTGCCAATATTGTGGTTAATTTCACTGAGGAAATGAATACCACCTCTGTAACCTATACATGCAGTCCAGATCCTTTAGGATGGAGCCCCCCCTCCTGGAGCAACGGAAACCAAACAGTCACCTTCACTCATAATGCGTTTGACAGTGAAACCATATATACCTTCAATATTACTGGGGCAAAAGATGTTGCAGGCAATGATCTGGTTGTAGGCGCTGTTCCCAATCCCTGGGCATTCACTACTGAGGATGTTATAGGACCCCAGATAAATTCAACCTTCCCCATAAATAACGCCCTCAATGTTCTAATATCTGCTATTATTGTGGTTAATTTCACCGAAGAAATGAATACATCCTCTGTGACCTATACATGTATTCCTGATCCAGGTGGATGGACCCCGTCCTGGAGTAACGGCAATCAAACAGTTACCTACACTCATAATGCGTTTGATAGTGAAACCACATACTCATTCAATATCACTGGTGCAAAAGACGTGGCAGGCAATGATCTGGTTGCTAGTGCAATACCGAATCCATGGACGTTCACAACCGAAGATGTTGTAGGACCGAAGATAAGCTCGACCACTCCCTCAAACGGGACTATTAATGTGCTTATAACCGCTGATGTGATTGTTACCTTCAATGAAACCATGAATACATCTTCAGTGACCTACACATGTACCCCTGATCCTGGCGGGTGGAGCGTTGTGTGGAGCGGAGGTAATACCACTGCCACATATTCGCATAATGATTTCAATAGCACGACATCTTATACATTTGAAATCACGGGTGCAAAAGATCTGGTAGGCAATGATCTGGTTGCTAGTGCAATACCAAACCCTTGGTCGTTCACAACCGAAGATATTGTAGGGCCAGAGATAAGTTCGACCACTCCCTCAAACGGGACTATTAATGTGCTTATAACCGCTGATGTGATTGTAACCTTCAATGAAACCATGAACACATCTTCAGTGACCTACTCATGTACACCTGACCCGGGTGGATGGACTCCATCCTGGAGCAACGGCAACCAAACCGTCACCTACTCTCACAATGCGTTTGATAGTGAAACTATGTATACATTCGAAATCACAGGTGGAAAAGACCTCGCAGGCAATGATCTGGTTGCAGGTGCTGTGCTGAATCCGTGGACGTTCACGACAAAGGATGTAATCCCTCCTGAGATAACCTCAACATCACCTGTTAATGGTGCCACTGATGTAGCATTGAGTGCAAATATTGTAGTGACCTACAGCGAGGAAATGAACACATCCTCAGTGACCTACGCATGCACACCAGACCCAACCGGATGGAGCGTTGTATGGAGTGCCGGTAACACTGTGGCCACATATTCACATAATGACTTCAGTAGCACGACATCTTACACATTTGAAATTACAGGTGGAAAAGACCTAGTAGATTATGATCTGGTTGTAGGGGCTGTGCCAAATCCATGGTCGTTTACAACCGAGGATGTTGTAGCGCCAGAAATAAGTTCGACCGCTCCCTCAAACGGGACTATCGATGTTCTAATAACCGCAAATGTGGTGGTGACCTTTAGTGAGGAAATGAATACCTCCTCTGTGACCTATACATGCTCGCCAGATCCTGGCGGGTGGTCTGTGATATGGAGCGGAGGCAACACGCAAGCAACCTATTCACATAATCCGTTCACGAGCTCTACAAACTTTACATTCCAGATTAAAGGGGCAAAGGACTTGGCAGGAAACGATTTGGTTGCAGGCACTGTACCGAATCCATGGACATTCATAACTGAAGATGCCCAAGCACCCACTATAATCTCAACGTCACCTACAAACGGCACCTCCAATATCGGACAAACAGCCAATATCGTCGTGACATTCAGCGAGGCAATGAACACATCTTCAGTCATTTACACATGTTCACCAAATCCCGGAGGTTGGTTCCCATCCTGGAGCAGTGGCGATACCGTAGCCACATTTTCACATAATCCTTTTGATAGCTATACTACCTACACCTTCCAGATCACAGCTGGAAAAGATCTAGCAAATAACAGCTTGGCTTCCGGGGCGGTGCCAAATCCCTGGTCATTCACAACCGTTGAAACCGTCTCACCCTCGATAATTGCAACCTCGCCTTTAAACGGTTCATTAGATATCGGACTTGCACAGAATGTGATTGTGACATTCAGCGAAGCAATGAACACGTCATCATTATCATACAGCTGCTTCCCTGATTCGGGTGGTTGGTCAATTTCTTGGAGCAGCGGCGATACCGTAGCCACATTCTCGCACATTGCGTTTAGCGATTCAACTACACACCAATTCCTGATCGCGAATGTCAAGGATGTCGCAGGTAACAATTTGGCAAGCGGTTGTGCACCGAACCCATGGACCTTCACCACCGTTGACGCAACTTCACCGACTATAATCGCAGCATCACCTTCAAACGCCTCGATAGATATCGCTCTTTCCGCCGATGTAGTGGTAACATTTAGCGAGGAAATGAACCCCGCAACTGTTGCGTCTTTGTGCACACCAGATCCTGGTGGATGGTCTGCATCTTGGAATGTCCAAAACACAATCGCGACCTACTCGCATAACGCCTTTGAGGAGCTGACCGACTACACATTCCAAATCATGAGTGGTAAGGATATCGCGGGAAATGATCTGGTTGGGGGCTCTATAACAAATCCATGGTCGTTCACAACAGAGGATATCACCGCACCCACGATAACAGCAACTGTTCCTCCTGATGGAACCCCAAATATTGGGTTGGACCAGGATGTTATTGTAACCTTCAGCGAGCCTATGGATAACACTACAGTGACATACACCTGCTTACCAGATCCGGGTGGTTGGAGTGTGGTATGGAACGGCGGCAAAACCGTGGCGACTTTCTCTCACAATCCATTTGACAGTTCCACAACCTATACCTTCCAGATTACAGGTGGGAAAGACTTATCAGGAAGCGATCTGGCTGCTGGTGGTGTACCGAATCCATGGTCATTTTCTACTTTAGATACAATACCTCCCACTATTACATTAACTTCCCCTTCAAACGGTTCTATAGATGTTGATTTGATTCTAAATGTGACCGTTACCTTCAGCGAAGGCATGAACACCTCATCTGTTATATCTATATGCTCACCGGACCCGGGCGGATGGTCCCTGATCTGGAGTGCTGGTGATACCGTTGCCACAATTTCACATGATGAATTTGACAAATCAACTGGTTATACATTCCAGATAATTAGCGGCAAAGATATTGCAGGCAACAATCTGGTTGCAGGTGCTGTTCCAAATCCATGGTCATTTACCACCGTGGCCAACACACCTCCAGCCATTCAGTCAGTACCGATTTTAACAGCAACTGAGGATGTACAATACTTCTATGATGTTGAGGCCATAGACAGCGATGCTGATATGTTGACCTACAGTCTAACTGCATATCCAACTGGAATGGCAATTAATTCAACCACAGGTTTAATCACTTGGATACCTACGAATAGTCAAGTAGGTGCTAACAATGCTGTTGTTCTTGTTTCGGATGGAGATGGAGGTACAGATTCGCAATCATTCACGATTACGGTAGTGAATGTGAACGATCTGCCAACTATCACTTCAACACCGATTACTACCGCCACCGAGGATGTGGAATACACCTATGACGTTTACGCCTCAGATATCGATGGAGATACATTGAACTACAGTCTGAGCACGTATCCAACTGGGATGGCAATTGATAAAGCCTCAGGCCTAATTACTTGGACGCCCACGAATGATCAGGTCGGGTCTAATAATGTGTATATCCTCGCCTCAGATGGAAAAGGAGGCACAGATACACAATCATTCTCGATTGCGGTGTCGAATGTAAATGATCTGCCCAACATAACATCAACCCCGATTACAACAGCAACTGAGGATTCCCTGTATATCTATGACGTTGAAGCAAGTGATATCGATGTCAGCGACACCTTGACATATAGTCTAACCGCATATCCGACGGGTATGATGATTGACGCTGACACAGGAGTGATCTCTTGGACGCCCACAAATGCACAGGTCGGGGCAAATCCTGTGACTGTTGTTGTTTCAGATGGAAACGGAGGCACTGATACACAATCCTTCACGATCACGGTAACGAATAGCAATAATCCGCCAAATATTTTCTCTACGCCGGAAACAGGAGCAACTGAGGAAGTTCAATACACCTATGATGCCGATGCTACAGACCTAGATGGCGATACATTAACCTACAGTCTGAGCACATATCCGATTGGGATGACAATTGATAATGCTTCAGGTCTAATCATCTGGACACCCACGAATGATCAGGTTGGGGATAACAACGTGGTTGTTCTTGTCTTTGATGGAAATGGAGGCACCGATACACAATCCTTCACAATTACCGTGGCAAACGCAAATGACGCCCCAACAATAATCTCCACCCCGATCACGACGGCAACGGAGGATGAATTGTATGTCTATGATGTCGACGCAACTGATGTTGACGAGGGCGACATTTTGACCTATAGTCTCACGGCACATCCAACCGGGATGATGATACACGCGACCACTGGAGTGATTTCCTGGACGCCTGCAAATGCTCAGGTAGGGACAAATTCTGTAACCGTTGTGGTTTCAGATGAAAATGGAAGCACTGCCACTCAACCGTTTACGATCACAGTATCGAATGCAAATGATCTGCCAACATTTACCTCGACACCGGTTACCACTGCGACCGAGGATGCACAGTACACCTATGATGTTGAGGCTACAGATGTAGATGTCGGAGACACCTTGAGTTACAGTTTAACAACGAGTCCAAATGGGATGACAATTGACGGCGCTACAGGCTTGATCCTGTGGACACCTACGAATGACCAAGTTGGCTCCAAAAACGTGGTCGTTCTCGTCTCAGATGGAAACGGAGGCAACAATACACAATCATTCACGATTACTGTTGCGAATGTGAATGATCCGCCATCTATAACCTCGACCCCGATTACAACAGCAACCGATGATTTCCTGTATACCTATGACGTCGAGGCAAGTGATATAGATGTTGGCGATGCCTTAACATACAGTTTAACTGCATTTCCAACAGGGATGACGATTGACCAGACTACTGGTCTGATTGAATGGACACCAAGTGATGATCATGTGGGCATCAATAGTGTGACTGTTTTGGTCTTGGATGGTAATGGCGGTAATGATACACAAATTTTCTCGGTATCTGTATCAGATACGAACGATCCACCAGGCATCATATCAACAGCCCTTACGACGGCCGAAGAGGACACTGAGTATGCCTATGATGTCGACGCCTTGGATCCTGATGACGACATACTGGCCTACAGCTTAACCACAAATCCAAATGGGATGACAATTGACAGCGCAACAGGTTTGATCTTGTGGACTCCAATAAATGACCAAGTTGGTACTAAAAATGTGGTTGTTCTCGTCCTAGATGGTAATGGAGGTACAGATTCGCAATCATTCACAATAACGGTGGCGAATGTGAATGACCCGCCAACAATAACCTCGACACAAATTATAACAACCGCTGAGGACTCCCTGTATTCCTATGACGTTGATGCGAGCGATGTGGATGTTGGCGATTCTCTAGCCTACAGTTTAACAGCATCTCCAGTAGGAATGACGATTGATCCAGCAACAGGTTTGATTACATGGACGCCCACGAACGATCAGGTTGGATTTAACGAAGTGGTGGTCCTTGTCTCTGACGGAAATGGTGGTAATGTTACGCAAACGTTTTCAATCTCTGTATCGAATACGAATGATGCCCCAACCATTACTTCAACACCTATTACGGCAGGAACAGAGGATACGGAGTATACTAATGACGTCAATGCAACAGATATGGACATTGGAGATACATTGACTTACAGTTTAACAACATACCCAGACGGGATGGTAATCGATAGCGCCACAGGTATGATAACATGGACACCAACTAATGACCATATAGGGGCAAATTCTGTCACGGTCAAAGTAATTGATGGAAATGGAAGCATGGATACACAATCATTCTCGATTACAGTATCGAATGTAAATGACCCACCGACTATCACCTCGGTACCGATTACTACAGCTACTCAAGATACATTGTATACATACGAAATATATGCAACTGATGTCGATGTCGGAGATACCTTGACCTACAGTCTCACGGTATATCCAACTGGGATGACGATTAACTCGACCACAGGTGTAATCTCCTGGTCACCTACAAATGACCAGGTAGGTGGAAAATCTGTTACTGTGGAGGTCTTTGATGGGAGCGGCGATAAGGATACTCAATCATTCATTATAACGGTTGCGAATGTGAATGATCCACCATACTTCACCTCGCAACCAGTCACAACAGCGGCTGAGGAAACAGAGTATTTCTATGAAGTTGAGGCTCTTGACATTGATGGCGATATTTTGAACTATAGTATGTTAAACTACCCAGATGGAATGGTGATTGATGGTGATGCGGGTACAATATCCTGGACGCCCACAAATGATCAAATCGGGACACATACTATTGTTGTTAAGGTTATCGATGGAAACAGTGGTGAGGCAAAACAATCGTTCACAATAACTGCAGAGAATGTGAATGATCCACCTGCTATCACCTCTACCCCTGTTTCAACAGCGACAGAGGAAGTAGTATACGCTTATCACGTCCAGGCAGAGGACTTAGACCTAACAGATGACATGTTAACGTTTGAATTGGCGGTTTATCCCCAAGGTATGCAAATTAACTCGACAACAGGTATAATTTCTTGGACACCTACAAATACTCAAATGGGTGACATTAGCGTTATCGTTATTGTATCTGATGGGAATGGTGGAACAGACACCCACTCATTCAGTATCATTGTCTCGAATGTAAATGACGCTCCAATCATCACTTCAACACCAATTTCAACAGCAACAGAGAAAGTCCAATATACCTACGATGTCAATGCACAGGATATCGATGTCGGAGATACCTTAAATTATAGTTTGACCTCAGCGCCGGAAGGAATGAGTATCGATGTTCTCACCGGCATTATTACATGGACGCCAACAGATGCACAGGTCGGTTCACATCAAATCGTTATAAAAGTCACGGACAACCAAAGTGCCTATGCAACACAAGCATTTGCTATCACCGTTGAGAACGTAAACGATGCACCCGAAATATCTGATATGAGGGTGGTACCTGAAACAGGGAATAACAAGGATAGATATGTATTTACATTGATATACAAAGATCCAGATGGCGATCCCGGTTCAGTTAAGGTCATCATAAATGGAGGAGAGTATGAGATGAAGAAGGTGGGCGGGGATGCCATCACAGGAGAAGTATATTCCATTGAGAAGGGCCTTGGTGCCAGAAACCATACATATTACTTTGAAATCGATGACGATGAAGGCCATAAAATAGTAAGTAATGTATCTAAGATATCCGTTTCAGCTGCAGAGGTCGTTGATGAAGATGAAGAAGCATTCCAGATTCCAATACCAGAATGGTGGATTATTCTGATTCTTTTGGTGATAATCGCGGCGATTCTAGCTTATGTATCGAAGGTCAAAAGGCAACTTAAAAGGCAAAAGCGAACACAAAGTTTGCCACAAAAAATCGAGAATAAGCAAATTATAGAACATAAATGGGAGGGAGTTGGAGAGGAGGAACCAGAGGAATCACTTTTGGATTTATCCAAATAAAACCCTTAAATACGTTCTCCACCCTTCACACGGCTGTCAAGGTGATAACCATGGATGTGGCAAGTTATCTTGCAGAGGATATTAAGACCGTTGACATCACCTCCGAAGCCCTGCTCTCAGAAGAAAAGGCAAGGGCTATTATAATTGCAAAGCAGGATTGCGTTGTCGCAGGATTGGAAGAGGCCATGGAGATTTTCAAATACCTGGGATTGGAGGTAAAAAGCGAGACAGAAGATGGAAAAGAAGCCTCTAAAGGTGAAACCATACTAACAATTGAAGGCAGGGCGAAGGACATTCTGGCGGGTGAAAGACTTGCACTCAATTTTCTGGCTCGAATGAGCGGCATAGCCACAGAAACAGGTAAATTGGTGGACAAATGCAGAAACCTCAATCCCAACGTGGAGGTGGCTGCAACCAGAAAAACGACCCCGGGTTTCAGGGCTTTTGAAAAGAAGGCAGTTAAGTTGGGTGGAGGTGAACCCCACAGGTACGGTCTCAGCGATGCATTCCTGATAAAGGACAATCACCTCAAGCTCATATCATCCATCGAGGAAGCGGTAAAGCGTGCAAGAAGTTCAGAATACGCAAGCCAAGGAAAGAAAGTGGAGATCGAGGTGGAGAGCCTGGACGATGCCCTTAATGCATTGGAGGCTGGGGCGGATATCATAATGCTGGATAATGTTACACCAAAGGAGGCAAAGGAAGCTTATCTTAAAATCAAAGAGATAAATAACAACGTTTTTGTGGAGATATCGGGAGGAGTGAACCCTGAGAACATAGTGGATTACGCAGAACATGCCGATAGGATATCCCTCGGATATCTGACCCATTCTATAAAGGCAATGGATTTTTCTTTGGAGATCGTTGATGTGCTGACATAATATTACTTTCAAGAATACGATAAGGGGGAAGTTCAGGTGAAATCTACGGTCACCAGTTTTCCGAGCTCCTGAAAGGCCTTCTCAACATTGTTGCCTGACCTCGCGCTGGTGAAATAGGCGGGAGCACCATATTTGGCTGCAAAGCTCTGCAGCATGTTATCATCCACCTGTAAACTATCCTTTAGATCGCTCTTGTTGGCAAGGATAATCAAAGGCACCTCCCCTGCAATCTTGTGAAGTGAGTCCAACCACTGGTTGAGATTCTCCAGCGTAACGATCCTTGTGGAATCGCACACGGCAATACAGCCCCCTGCACCGTAAAAGTACGAATCCTGTAGAAGAGGGCGAAAAGTTTCCTGGCCCATTATGTCCCAAACCAGCATGGTAAGGTCTATCTTGAGGTCCTTTTCCGGGTATTCAACGACAAGGGCCTTCTTGCTCACCTTCGTGCCCAGGGTCTTCAGGTATTTATCGTCGAATATGTTCAGTATAAAACGTTTGATAAGGCTGGTTTTTCCAACACCGCCTGAGCCAACTATGCATATCTTCTTGATGACCTCGGCGTCCCTAGTCATTCCACAGCTCCTTTTTAGACAGTAAACTATGAAATGTGCTTATTCTACATAAAATTAATTGTTACCCTCGTGAATTTGATAATAAATGGCACGAAATTGGAGGTTGTCAACAGGATTCTAATTAATTCTAAATAGGAGTTCGTAAATATCGGGGCGGTGAGTTGCGATGGCTTTTGAGAAGGCTTACATTCCGTATCGTGGTTATTGGAGTACACCCTTTTCCAGATGGCAGGGTAGCTTCGCCAATCTGCATTCCATAGAGTTCGCTGCCGAGATCACCAGACGGGCGTTGGATGAGCGAGAAATCGCGATAAAAGAGTTCGACGGGATCATTCTCGGCATGACCGTACCTCAGAGACACTGCTTCTACGGCGCCCCGTGGCTGGCCGGTCTGATAGGTGCCAAAGACGTTACAGGGCCAATCGTTTCCCAGGCATGTGCGACATCCGCAAATTCCATCGGATTGGCTGCCATGGAAATAGAGAGCCGTGTGAACGGCTCCGTTCTGGTCGTCACCTGTGACAGAACCAGCAACGGCCCCCACCTGGTTTATCCAAATCCTCTCGCCCCGGGAGCGAGACCAGATTCAGAGGACTGGATCTGGGATAACTTCGGATACGATCCCTTTGCCAAGAACGCAATGATAGAAACGGCGGAAAATGTCGCAAAGGAGGGTGGGATAACCAAGGAGGAGCAGGACGAAGTTACTTTTATGAGATACACCCAGTATCAAGAGTCCTTGAAGGAGGATGCCAAGTTTCAGCGCAGCTTCATGGTCGCTCCCATCGAGATTAAGGATTCAAGAGGAAAAAAGGTATTGGCAACCGTCATCGGCGATGAAGGTGTATTTCCAACCACCGCAGAAGGTCTGGCAAAGCTGAAACCTGTGCTGAAGGATGGAACAGTCACTTTCGGCACCCAGACATATCCTGCTGATGGAAACGCAGGTGTCATAGTAACGACAAAGGAACGTGCAAAAAGACTCAGCAGCAAGGACAACATCGAGATCAAGATCGTGTCATACGGGGATGGAAGGGCAAAGAAAGGCTTTATGGCCCAGGCCATCGTGCCTGCAGGAAAGAAGGCTCTATCAAATGCAGGCATTTCAATAGAGGACTGCAGGGCCATCAAGACGCATAACCCCTTTGCCGTGAACGATATCTATTTTTCAAGGGAGATGGGAATTGAATTGAAGGATACGAACAACTACGGCTGCTCCCTCATTTACGGTCATCCACAGGGTCCAACAGGTGCGAGGTTGATCATCGAGTTGATAGAGGAGCTAGTACTTTTAGGTGGAGGATACGGTCTATTTGACGGATGCGCTGCGGGAGACACCGCCGCTGCTATCGTATTGAAGCTGACAGTGGATTAAAAAAAGTCATACCAATTTTTGATCCATTAAGATATGTACTGGCTATATCCTATTTCAATTTCTGGTAGGACAATCATCAGCTAATAGAAATATTTATATTCCTATAGTTCTATACAGGTCACTCTAGATGTCTTACCAAATTGCTTGACCTTGAAGACATATGTCAGACAATAAGTGATAACATGCCATCGAAGGGCGAAAGAATCACAATTCGCTTGCCTGAGAAAGACCTGCGATTGATCGACTCCTTCCTCGAGGAGGAGGTTGAGTTCACGAGCAGGTCCGAGCTGCTGAGAGTCGCGGCAAAGGAGCTCATCGACAGGAGGATAGCACTTCAAAAAGGTCAGTCAGGCGAAACCTTCGTCCCGGTATCTGTGGATCAGATCAGCGCAATAGAATACCTGATAAGGAAAGGGCGCTTCAAGTCCAAGGAAGCCGCGCTCTTCGAAATACTCAGGGACTACCTGGAATCTGTGCACTGGGATAAGATCGAGAAAGCAGAAGAGAAGCTCCAGGAGATCAGGTATAAGCTGGCATCCGCAGAGATGATGGAGAAGGAGATCGAGAAGAACTATCTCAAGCATTGAGGTATGACATTAGCGGAAAGCTGAAAGCGGTGTAAATCTGAAGTCATATGCCCCAAAAGTTTCAAGCTCACACCCCGAGATTTTCTCGGGCTCTAGCCTTGGAAGAAGGGATGGGATGAGATTTTTCACCGTATAAAAGCACTCTAGCTCTGGAAGGTGGGCAGGAGAGCCACGCCTCAGCAAGGGCGGTCTTCGTCCCTTGCTGGATCCCCCTCTTTTTCAGGGCACTCTAACGCATATGACCAAGGAGGACCAAAAATGGAAAACAATGAGATGGAAACCGTGAGAGAAGTTGTGGATCGAATGCAGGCAACCTACGAGAACCTCGGGGAGCCTGTGACGTTGGTAATCGGGTGTGGTGGGGCTGGAAATAACTTTGTGGATTACTTCCATAGATTGGACGTAGAAGGTATAACCACCATAGGAATCAATACCGATGAACAACACCTCACGCAGATAGAGGCCCACAAGAAGGTGTTTATTGGAAAGACCATAACCCGCGGTAAAGGTGCAGGGGGACACAGGGAAATCGGAGAGCGGGCTGCGGAGATCGCGGAGGACATTTTAAGGGGTATAGTGAAGAACTCGGACATCGTGTTCCTCGTTGCCGGTCTCGGAGGAGGGACAGGGTTGGGCGCAACGCCGGTAATAGGAAGGCTGGCTAAGGAGCAAGGAGCGGTTGTGATCGGCATAGGCATTCTGCCCTTCACGGTCGAGGTGCGCAGGAGAAAGAAGGCGGATAAGGGGTCAGCAGAGCTGAAAAAAATCGCGGAGAGCACCATACTACTGGACAACAACAAGCTCCTGAAAATCGCACCAGGGCTTTCCACAGAGGAGAGTTTAAACATAATGAACCGTATGATATCCAAGGTTATCATCAGCACAAGGAATACCATGGTTCAAACGATATCCGCCACCGAGGCTCTTGATGTTTCGGATATCCTGGGTGAGGTACGTACCGGTTCAATTGAGGAGAAAAAACCGAGGATCGATACAGCCAGCGACATCGTTCTACCCACGCCATTGCACGCAAATATTAACGCGAATACAATGCAAGACTCGCCTGGAAACGATGCCATTGAAAACCGTATTGTTGATAATTTCCAGTAGATCTTGCGGAAATTTGGAAGGACATGAGCCGAGGCGATGATTGTCTTTGGATTTTTTTTCAAATGCTGAGATTTTGGAGTAAAAATCGGCTTAAGGGCAGAAAGCCTTTTATTTTTCTAATTCCTAGTTACCGCCATGGATGAACGATCGCTACGGATAGAGGACGAGCCTTTCAGCGACATCTACGTTTATGATAAGGGAGTAAAGGAGAGGATACAAGGGCTCATCGATGGTGAAGAATGCGTGCAACTGGTGGAGAAGGCAAAGGACTTGGGGAGCACGCTGCCGCTTCTGGACGAGATGGTTCCTGATAAGAAGGCTCGGCCCATCAAAGAAATGTTACCTGTGTTAAAACCTTTTTACGACAGGGCAGAATACAGAACCAAGGAGGATTATCTTCAGTATCTCAAGCAGGCTTATGGATTTATGTTATGTCCGCTTGAGGTCCCTCCCGGCAGGATTTTAAGCGTATTTTACCCTGGTTATAAGAGGGGCTGGAAGCCATCGCAGGAAAGCGCTGTTGAGCTTCTTAAAAAATTCTATGTGGAGGTGGCGCTCATTAACGAGCTCACGCCTGCACAGTGGAAGGATGTGGCCAGTGCAACGAACCCGGAAGCGGTGTTGGCCAAGATGCTATATGGAACGAAGTTCAAAGGGGATTTCGAGGATTTTCTAGGAAAAATACCCTGGATACTCTCCAGGGATGTGTACAGCTCCCCAGGACTGGACATGGTTTACAGGATGAAGCCAGGCCAGGAAATGCCGAAGAAACCCTTTGGAGTCGGTGAAGGCTTCCTAAAAAACCTTGTGAAATCGAGTCGTGACAACAGGGCCTACATACTTCTTGCAGATGGTGAAAATACTTTAAGGCTGGGGGACAAAGGCCAGATCACAGATCGGATAGAGGGTGAGGGCAGTGCCAGAATCGACACGTTCGTTGGCCTGTCCAAGATCGAGCGGGATTTTGTGGTACATCAACGAATCATCATCTGGCAGAATCCAGGCTTCGAGAAATATCGGAAGGCATCTCTATTTGATCGCATCCGTTACGTAAAACCGTCGCGCTATTTATGCGTGATCAGAGAGCAGGCTCTGCCGCTGGATATACCGTTTCTGGAGCGCAAGTTAGAGGATTACAGAAGATGATTTTTTCATTTCGTGATAACCGAATAGAAATCTTTATTTTTATAAAACCCAATTACATAGCACAAGAGAACGGGAGATATATTGATAAGGACTGTAGAGGGATGCAGAGAGGAGAGCCATGGTGGAAGCAGCCAAGGACTTTGAAAAAAGACTTTCAAAGATGAAACTTAGGGAATTGAAGGATTTTGCGAAGGAACGCAATATCGACCCCTCCGAATGCAAAACCAAAAAAGATTACATATCCGCCATATTGGGTGAAATAGAACATGGGATTATGGACATCCTTGCCACTGAGGAGGCACACAACCCCGAAGTTGTACAGCAAGAGAACCCGATAACGGAAGAGGAGAACGCCCGGCTCAATGAAACGCTGAGTTTAGCGAAGGACGAAACCGTGGAGCTCAGCGGTCTTAATGATATGCTCTCCAAGATGGAACCTGCACTTAATAGCGGAAACTGCTCGGAGCTGTTGGGGTATATTGAAGAGGCGGTAAGCTCAGGCGATGCTAGCTTCAAAAAATTTCAGGGCATTGGTCTTTCCATTGCCATTCTTTCCTCACAGCGCATGATAGACTCCATCAAAGCCCTTAACCTGAGTGTCGATGATGCGGAAAACCTGCTTTTCCAGGCTAAGAGGCATTTTGTAGATGATAAGTATGACGAAGCCGGTGAAGTGGTTTATAAGCTCAGAGATATAACCTCTACATTGCAAGAAAAACAGAGAGAAAGGCTATCAAAGATGATCAAGGCCGTTGAATCTACAATAGAATCCGCTGGGAAAATTGGTGCTGATGTAATACAGACGGAGAACATGGTCAAGGAGGCCAAAGCCCTCTTTGAGAAGGATCGCTTCATCGATTGCGCAGAGTATGTCATGAAAGCCCGGGATGCGATTGTTAAGACGAAAACTGAAAGGGAGGCTTTGATCGAAGAGGCCATGGGCTTTGTTAAAGGCCTGATTGAGGAGGCCGAATGCATAGGGGCAGATGTAAGTAAGCCACTTAAACATCTGGATAAGGCGGAATCCCTGTTCGAGGACAAGGACTTCCAGATGTGCATGCACACCACCATTCAGGCGGAGGAGATGACAACAGACCTGATCCGGCAGCAGGTCGATAGGGCGTTGGCACTGCAGAAATCCCTGGAAGACAGGTTCAGGGCTGTTGCAACCAGCACGGTATACCACAAATTGAAATCAGAAGGGTTCCAGGAAGGGGCCGGTGGTGCTGCTTCTGGGGTTAAGGAGGCTGAGGGGGAAGAAAAGAAACACCCCTGCCAGACATGCGGAAAACCCCTTGATTATATCGAGAAGTATAGCAGATGGTACTGCTACAATTGCGAGAAGTATGTGTAATGTTTTTGTTAAATCTTGATGGTGTATTG
The DNA here is from genome assembly GCA_965371185.1 of uncultured Thermoplasmata archaeon. Lineage (GTDB taxonomy): Archaea > Thermoplasmatota > Thermoplasmata. The sequence continues at coordinate 6,823 of CBDUXN010000025.1, read as the reverse complement.
TCCATCATCTGTTAATTTTTTTCATAAAACGATTAAAAACTGACCCCCGTCCCTTTTTTACACTCTCCTCCCATCTTTCCACCGCCTTTTCCAGCTCATCGCCCTCGAAGCCCTCTTTCGATTTGGATTTTAGACCCTCAAGCTCTCCTCCGTCAAGCCAAACACCGTTACAAGTCAGACAAACATCGACTTCTACATCATCCGCCTTTTCGATATCCATTAGACCCCCGCATCTGGGGCAAACCAATTCGCTCTTGCTTTGAGTCCCGATCTCCTTGGTCAGATAATCCGTTAATTTCCTGTCCTTTAACAGTTTTCGTAGCTCGCCATGATCCAGCCAGGTTCCATTACATTTCGGGCAGATGTCAATCATGATGTCAGGTCCAAAAACCTCGACTTCTTTTCGAATCATTTCAACCCAACATCTAGGACAATCGATGGTTCTATCATACAATGCTTTTTTTGTTGACATAGTGAACAGATATCCAGTTTGAGAGAGATAAGTATTTCTACGCAGTGCTGGTATTATGCCGGGAAGAAAGACAATTTAGCTAGCCCTTATCTAGGGTGGAGCCGGGGTCTCGACGATCACGGCCTTCGTCAGTTTTGAATTGGGTAAAACGATCTTGTCTCCGTTGTCCGCGATGATCGTGGTGGTGAATCGCCCGATGTCACTGACTTTGCCCGTGTATTTATCGTCAATGGTGACCCTACTTCCCACACTAAGAACCTTTTTGCCTTGAATATATCCGCCTATATTTGCGAAGATGTCCTTAGAGCCAACTGCAAATCCTACACCGATGCCAATGAATACCGCGCCCAAAACGATTGCCGTGACAATATACAGCAGATCGACTGCTATCCCTATCTGGGCTATGGCGATGACAATGGCAATATAGATTATTAAATACTTTACAGCAGTGGCCATGGTCTCTGGGTACGGGACATCCATCTCCTTTCCGGAGGCGAGCATTTTTTGGCTCACCCAGCCTCCGAACCAGAAACCTATGAGAACGATGAAGAGGGCTGCGATGACGTTTGGTATCCATAGGATTGCAGTGTTTATCAGGTGTGCCAGTGCATTGAAGGCCCCTGTGGAGTTCAGCACTCCGATTGCCAGCTGAATGAATATCAACAGGACGAAGACCCTTATTACGAAGGTGAACACCTTCATTATCACCCCTTTTCTTCCAATGGTCTCCTCCACGGGCTTGATCAGCGTACCGATATCAAACTCCTTTGCAAGCCTCTGCACGGTCTTTACAATGAATTCAGCAACCAGTATGCCCACAAGAACTATGAACAGGGCCACCAGCACAAGCGGCAGCAGTATCATGATCGGGGTTATTATCTCTGATAGGACTCCAATATTTACAATCTCCAGTGCAACCTGGACGAAGAACAGCAAGATGAAAATCTTGATGAACATCGAAACCACCTGAATCATCGATATGCCAGCTCTCTTCGTCTTCTGGTCGATGTCCTTGAGCTGCTTTCCAACCTGGGTCTGTTCGAACCTCGCCATTATCCTGTTGGCAATCACATTGGCGATGTACAAACCTATCAATATGACTATCGCTGCTATCAGTATCCTCGGGATGAACAGCACTATCGGTGCTAGAATGTTAGTCACGCTGGGCACTCCCAATCCCGCAATGGCAATTTGTAATACTATTACGAATATGAACCAAAAAACAAATATTCCCAAGAATTTAGAAACAGATTCTATCCCGATGGTGCTGAGCTGGCTGCTCACACCGACCTTATCCATTGCCTTGTCGAAGCCTGCCTTTTTGAGCACCTTGGCAAAGGCCCAGCTTGCAACTTTGGCAATAATATAACCAACGATGATCAAGATGATCGTGAGAATCAAATTGGGTAAAACGGCCATGAACCCCGCCCATATGGTGTTGAGGACTTCACCAAAGCTCTCGAGTATCCCTGGTGCTTCTTCTGTTTTAAAGGATATTGTGGGGTTGTCCAAGGTATCTCCCGATGCGTTCACTGCACCTGTAAGAGATATTGTGTAGGTTCGGGAATACACAAGGACAGCATTTGGTTTGATCGTCAGTTCCCTGCCACCAGAGCTCCACTCCAGTCGATAACCGTAAGGATCCAGGGAAGGATTGATTATTAGGGCCGTTTCAACAGAGGCCATGTCCATTGCCGAGTCGAACCGGATCGTAATCCACGATTCCACAGGGACACCTGTATCTTCATCCTCAGGATTACTGCTTGTGATCGATGCGGCAGTTGATATTCCTGGTATTAGACATAGGGCAACCAAAAGTAGAGTCACCAACGCAAAAATACCATAATATAATCTTTTCTCTCTTCTCCTAATTAATCCGCTCATAATCTTGCACCCCCTATCGCCCGTGGGTTAGGTGGGGTAACGGAGTATAATATTATTACTTTTTGGATGCGTTCCTTCCTAATCTAAGCAGGGAAAACACAATATCAAAGGAACAACTTTTTATTCCCCAATCCACATGCAACATCGATGGACGTCATAAGACCTTTCGATCCATGGGAGGGCACCCTGTGCACATGCAGGAACAAGTACTCCCTCAACCCATATACAGGCTGCCCTCACCAATGTATCTACTGCTACATCACATCCTACATACCAAATGCCTTCAAGTGCAGGCCAAAGAAGGATCTGCTGAAAAGGGTGCAGAGGGACCTGAGGAAGATCGATAAAAAACCGATTTCCATGTCCAACAGTTCCGATCCATATCCTCCAATGGAGAGGGATAGAGAGGATACGAGGGGGGTTCTTAGGCTGCTGCGCGAGCATAAGCATCCAACGCTCATCGTTACGAAATCCGATATGGTTGTGAGGGATGCGGATATATTAAGTTCGATGCCTTCTGCAGTCATGTTCACCATAACTACGCTAAATGAATCGTATAAAAAACTGGAACCACATGCCCCTCCCCCGCAAAGGAGATTAAAGGCTCTTAAGAAGCTCAGGAAAAATAGAATACCCGCAGGAATTAGATTGGACCCTTTGATTCCAGGCCTCAGCCTTGACCTAGACAAGGTTGTAAGTTCTGCTGCGGAAGCTGGAGCCCTGCATATTACCGCCTCGACCTTCAAACCGAGGCCAGATGCATGGAGAAGGTTCGAAAACGCGTTTCCAATGATATCCAGGAAGACGAGAAGACTTTACTTTGAAGAAGGGGAAAGAATTCAAGGTGCCCGCTACCTGCCAAAAGAACTTAGAGTTGAGATGCTTAGCGAGGTAAGGGATTTGGTCTCAGGGCACGGCATGAGTTTCGGGGTGTGCAGGGAGGGCTTGAATCTGAACACCGGAAAAAGCTGCGACGGTTCACATCTATGTTTTACAGAAAGATGAAAAAAATCTTGACAGAAAAAACAACCCCAAACAATCACCTTTCAATAAGGTCCACCCCGCTCAACTCCCCGCCGAAGTCGTTGACCGCACCGTTTGTCAGGTGAATTCTCATCCTGAGTTTTCCGTTTTCAAGGAAGAGGTAAGCCGTTTTTAGCTGGGATATGTACATGCTCACCCTCTTGCCCTTTCTCGTCAGCCTTCTCTCCACGCAGCGAAGCAGCCCTGCCCTCTCCAACTCCTTGATTTTTCTGTAGCATGCAGCTATCGGAATGCCGTACTTCTCGCTGAGTTCTATGGCACTCTTGGGTTTCTTTGCGGTGCCGACAAGGATCCTCACAGAGTATTTGTCGGTTATCATATGTGATGCTTCGAATATGTCCATGAAGTCTCCACCAGAGTTCTATCCAGTTATGAAAATTGAGTGCCGTTCTCTTGCTTCTTCGTATCAATCAGGAGGATATATAAACTATCTCTTTTGATTATCATGCATGATAATGGAAAAATCCTATGAACCGTAATCATCTCCGCGCTTATGCAGGTCTACTGCTATGCCCAAAGGCACGTTTACTCTCACGATATACCTGCCGTTCTCCCTGGTAACTTTTACTTTTTCTTCCGAGGCCCTGTAAACCTTTATGGGACCGGTGCCGTTGGAAAAAAATCTCCTAACACACACAACGAGGCCGAATCTCTCGAGCATATGTATCTTCCTGTGACATGTTGCGATCGGTATTCCGTAGATCTCGCTTATCTTCCTTGACGTCAGAGGTTTGAGGCTCGTGCCGATGAGGATCTTTTCGATGTACTTGTCCATCACAGTTCTTCCACTATCCATACAAACATAAGAATAGAGCTTATGATACCTTACCATTTTTCATCCCAAAATCATTTTTGATAATGCTGATATCTATTATAATCCAGAACATGTTTTTTGAACCTTTCTTTTAGGAATGCTGGGCTGCAACCATGGCATCCAAGTATAGAGGGTCCAATTCAAAGGCAATATCGAAGCAAATCATAGCTTTATCAAATTCTTTTCTCTACATATATTTCTTGCCCTTGATTACAAGGTTCTTTATTGATTCTTTATCTTGGTAGTCTCCCGCAACAAATTCCCTTTTGCGCTCCAAGCATCCAAGTGTTGAGGATCCAGAACTAAAGCTAGATCGAAGCAAATCAAAGCTTTATCAAATTCTTTTATCTGCATATGCTTCTTACCCTCGATTACAAGGTTCTTTATAGGGTCCTTATCTTGGCCTGCCTCCCATAACAGGTTTCCTTTTGTGCTCCAAGCATCCAAGTAAAGAGGGTCCAATTCCAAAGCTCGATTGAAGTAACCCAAAGCCTTTTCAAATTCTTTTATCTGCATATGCTTCTCACCCTCGATTACAAGGCTCTCTATAGAAACTTCATCTTCGTCACGTTGTGTGTCCTCGGCATTACGTGCATCTATATGAACTTCTCCAGGTTGTATGTTCTTGGCATCACCTGCGTCTGATTGATCTGTTTTTTCGATCAATAGCTGTTGTAATTCATCTAACTTCGTGTCAAAATCATCATATGAAGTGGATAGATCCTCCTCTTGCGGAGCATTCTCTTGGCTATCATAATCTTCTATCGTTTTTCCAGAGCTCCTAACCTTCCTAATTCTGATCCTGTGAAGCCTTGCCTTTCGAACACCTTTTTGGCTTGCGCTCTGGAGATTGTGGCTCTTGCCGTCGATATTTTCTTTATCCTCAGCCAAAGTTAACAGAGCCTTTTTCGCCTTCATGTTATCAGGATTGACCTCAAGAATCCATGAGAAACATTCCTCAGCTTTTTCAAGTTCATCCAGCTTCATGAGCAATTCGCCGATTCTGAACCATGCCTCTTCAAACTTCGGCGCAAGCTGCACAGCCTCGTTGTAGCACTCTATCGCCTCTCTATACCGCCCCGACTGTGACAAAACCTCTCCTTTATGATACCACACCTTCTCTTCACTATCTGCTTTATTGCCTGCTTCATCTTTCCAATCACGCACCTCATCTATCGAGGGTTTCATTCGATCCACTCTCTTGATTTCATAAATCAACTCGAATTATGGAGGTTACCCTACGGTAACAATGACACGTTCGACCAAATCTTTTATTGACCTCTGCATAAAAATAAGTGACGGCCCAGTTATCATCAATCAGTATCATAGGTGATTCTATGGGTGATGATCTATCATCCATCTACAAAAAATTGACCGTACCTTCCTATGTTGATCTCGGTTCCAAAATCGGAGACCTTTACATAACCATTTACTATCCTGATTTTCGAACCACGCTTGATCTTGCCGCTTCTCACTGCCTCAACATCCTTGTCCCACAATGTCAGTCTGCATCTGCCTGTGCCGTCTGTTATTTCAACGTTCACGACCTGACCCTTGCTTCCGTTCTTTCGTAAAAACTCCCTTGGCTCGCGCACATCTTCAACATTGACTATTAGGCTGACACTGTCCCCCTCTTTCAGCTCCGATATGCTCGTGCTCTCCATCACGCTCCTGCCCAGCTCATCCACCATGAGATAGGCGATGGCCTCCTCGCTCAGGAGTCCCTCGTACTCCTGGAACCTTTTTTCTATTTCCTCTTCGAATTTTTCCTTATCGATCAGGTCGCTCACGAGCTCGTAGAGCTCTGATCTTGTCTTGCTCATCGGATTGGGGAATGGTTTTGTGGTAAATTAAATATGCGTAAAGCCGAAATTTCATACCATAAAGATTTTAATGTTTCAAAAACATGTACTACTATCGGGGTTACGTATGAGGAACAAAGGTCGGGATCTGGTTTTGCTGATTGTATTAGTCAGTATTATCTTGGTACCTTATCTAAATGTTATCCCTGTCAAGGCAAATCCATTAACAACTGTAACAATAGAACTTCAGGAAGAGGAAGCGTATGTGGATGTTTCCCCCGAAAGTTCTGGGATTGTCGAAATAACCGGGGAGATCACATGCACGAAATATGGACCTGATCAGGTAAGTGTGCATCTGGAGGCAGAATCCGAATCAAATGGTGCTTCTGTTATCCCAGCGAATTTGGTATATGCCGGAGCCAGCGGAAGCATACAAACGGATACAATAAATGTAACCACACGAGTACCTCAATGTACACCCTGTACTGAAACATTTACTTTGACCGTTGGAGGCTATTATGAGCAGGGAGGTATGCAGTACGATATCGTACCAGAATCCGCTACAATTATTGTCGATCAATACTATGGGGTCGGCGTTTTTGTCAAGGAAGAGGAACTCCTTGTCAAATCAGGAGAGGATGCAGAAATAGAATTCAGAATCCATAATACAGGCAACGGCAACGACATATTCCTCGTCGATTTTGAGAATAGAAAGGATTTGAAGGACGATGGTTTCGAATTGCCCCGCATAGATGAGTTTCCCTTGCCTCAAATGGCAAATGAATCGATAAAGCTGGAGATCGGTGT
>CBDUXN010000024.1:0-29212 GCA_965371185.1 uncultured Thermoplasmata archaeon | reverse complement strand
TTCTCGATTATAAGATTTTGATATGAATTCTAAATATTTTACAATTTTTTTTATTTTTCGTTCAAATTGATCAAAAACATTCATTTCAATAGAAATGGATGGAATAAATAAAGTTCCACCTAGGACCTGAAATTGTGGCCATCTATTTCTTTTTGAAGCCACATCTAATATTGAAGTAAATGCTAATTTTAATTTCTCCCGTATCATTTCGTTTTTAACATTAAGTATATGGTTCCATAATGCCGACAATGCCCAGAGATTTCTTTTTGTATAAAAATCTGCATATGTTTCTATATTGCGCAAATGGAGTGCACTTAAAACGTACATATCTCGATCTTTATCAATTATATCATTTGGATACCAATATGGAATTTCTTTCTCCTCGATTAATTTAATTTTATCTAATTCCTCTTGTGTAACTTCATGATGACTTCTTTTATTCTTCCATTTTTTCTTTTTAGCATCATAAATTTTATATTCATAGTTAGTTGATACAGCAACAATATCTACCCGAGTATATTTGGTTTTGCTGCCCTTAAAATCGCAATAAGGGCATTTAATTTCATTCTTGACCTTACCGCTTTTATGATCTACAGCAATATTCCAAAAAATGAATAACTCTCCACATCGACCACACTTAAACACATCTGACCATAATGTTGATTTCACTATCGCTTGTGAACCGTCGTCATGATGTGTTTCATAAAGCCATTCAAATTCTTCTTCCAAACTCTCTTTTATGCGTTTAAACTCCTTTTTAAAATCCCCGATATCAGCGTTGGTGCAATAATTATACGCGATATGGCAAGCTGAAGGGGATAAATCGCTTATTATTGCATTACATTGAGCCATAATGGCTGCAACACCTGTCATCCCAGAACCGCAAAATGGGTCTGCTATGATATCTCCCTCGTCTGAGTAATGTTTAAGATATGGCATTATACCTTCGGGAGGCACCTTTGTATGATACTTATGGACGTTATAAACTATATTATTCTTCCCAACCTTCGTATCCTTGGCAAAGGGTTCCCTAAAATAATTGTCATTCTCTGGATCATAGGGCTTTCCATGCTTCTTGATGAACTCCTCCACAGTTTCGTCGGTATTGTAGCCTTTCATGTTTAGTCCTCGAATTTCAGGTTCAATCGGATGGTTTTGTTCGGATGATCCTTTCGGGCAACCTCAAGCTTCTTCTCCAGAAAGTCTCGGAATGCCTGTACCACGTTCTCAATTTCTTCTGGCTCATCCTTGACCACCTGTGGCAAGGTGATATCTTTGAAGTGTATGTCCACATTCACTATCTTCGCTTTCTTCAGGACTTTCTCTAATAAAGGAACCATATTAGGTGTCATAGCATCAGCTAACGCTTTAATATCCTCTTTTTTAATTGCGGTGACCAATTTCTTAGCCTTGCCTGTAACCTTCAGTTCTGCAACTATATCAGGATCCTTCAACTGTTCTAGACGCTGGATAAGAGCCTCGTCCATGTCTTTAAGAAAATTATCTACTTCCTCTGTGGGCGGTTGGGTAGAGAGAGTGATTCTGTGGACTAATGGTTTGTCCTTCAGGTCTGGGATATCAGTAGGTAGGTCTTTGGTGTCCGTACTACGGTCTAAGGAGATACTCTGGATCAGAACCTCTTGGGCTTTCTTCCCTAAGTCTTTGATATCGTTAAAACGTTTCAGAGCCTCGAATTTGCTTTTATCAGCAACTATCCGTTGATGTAGAGCCTCAAGTTGCTTTTTGTACTCACGGAAGTGTTTCTGATAAGCGATCCTGTAAGCATCCTTGAAATCCTTATATTTAACAAGAACCTTTTTAGCAGTAGCTGGATCTTCAACTATGGATTTGTAATTGAACAGGGCAAGCACCTGTTCTCCCTCTTTTTCTAAAGAATGTCCTTCAGGTATACCCTCAATTTCATTGAGATAGTCAATAGCATTCTGGAGTGAGGTGCCATAGGTGCGGTCAAGCTCATCTAGGCGCTTGAGGTCTTCAAAGGCCTTGGAGAATTTCTTCTTGTCCTCCTCAAAGTGTTCCTTGATGGCTCGGGAGAAGGCATCAAGGTCTCTAGCCTCACAGATTCTTTCAGTTTGGCTCAATAATTCGAATTGAGGTGTGGGATCACCATTCAATTTCTGAGCAAGCCGTTCTATGTGCACCCGAAGCCCCTGGATTTTCTCAAGCCAGCTCTCCTGAGCTTTGAAAAGTCTTTCCTGCTGGGTCTGTTCTTCTGTTCGTTCCGTGGTAGCCTTCAAACCTTCATCGAGCACGCGAGCAAAGTCTACAATATCGTTCCATGATGGACCCACAGCCTTGGTGAGACGCTCGAAGGCCCTATGGAGCTTCCCCTTTGCCCATTCTATCTCCTGTACCGTGCTTTCGTCCAGACGGTTGTTCTGTGGAGGCTTACCATTCGCGAGCTTTAAGTTCTGCTCTGGTTTTAGATGAATGAAACAATGTGGTTGGGCATAGCGAACAAAAGCAAGGAGATAAAGTGTTACCATCTCTTCCAACAAACCATTATTTTCCCCTGTGTATTTTTCATAGAACTGGTAGAGTTTCATGTCGGAGCCTTCCTTTTCCAGTTCCCGCCGGATCGTGTCGAAGAATGGGCATTTCGATGGATCGAGGTCTCGAGGTTTGTCTCGACTAACCAATCCCATGCCAAGCCCAAAGTTATCCAGTGCGTGGATCTCACTGGTCTGGGATGACCTTTTTATTAGGGCGTTGAAAACCTTAATAACCTCGCTATCCGTCATCTCTCGCCTAAACTTATCAGGGTCGAAGAGGGGTTGTCGGTATGAATGCTCCAGGAGATGGGCTGCGATGTCATCTGTGAAATTACCAGGCTTGGAGAATATCTGGGCTGGATTGATTCCTAAACCGCTTTTAGTAATAACCTTCCCACTCTGGTAGTATTTGAGTTGCTGGGTAACGATATTTCCTAAGGTAATTCGTTTTTCATTTTCAATCCACTTCTTAATTTCGACCACATCACGTCCTTCCTTGTTTTGATAATCACTCTCCATTTTGGTGATAGCAACGTATTTTCGAGCCACATCTCGTACCTCGTCCCAATCCCCAGGGACTATTACGGCGATGCGCCCATCTTCTAAATTTTCCTCAAGAACCTCACCTTGGGACAGGAGGTAAACGACGCGAAAGTGAAGATTATACCGATCCATATCAATGACTCTCTTACCCCAGCTCTGTTTCCATTCACTGACAATGACCTGCTCCCCTTGATATCTAATCTTATTAGCACGGCTCTTGGTCTTCTCAGGGGTCTCAACCTTAGTACCGCTAAAGATAGTTTTTATTCCAAAGGTTTGTTGAATAGGTGCAATCAGAAGCTCTCTCCATTTGGGCATTACATCCTTTTCGTCATCCAGCTTTCGTTGGTAATTTGCTAGGATAGTTGGAGGGATTGGCCCTTCTAGTGCACTCTCTCGGAAAAATGCCCCTTTCTCTTTGGACGTGAACTCTACTTGTGGGAGTTGACTCAATCGATTGAGGATAAGTACCACGAAATCCTCCTTTTTCAGAACCGGATCTTCGGCAAGACATGCTTCTACTATATCAGAAACGCTCATGCCGCGGGGAGAACCTAGATTAGCACAATGCCAAAGAAAGAGGGTTTTAAGGATATCTTTAGCAGCTCTGAGTTCGTCATCCTCAAGTGACAAATCTCCAAGGGCATCTAGAGCAGCTATGTAGGACTGGTATGCGGTTTTATAAACAGGGTTCTGAAGGTCATTGACAAGGCTGTCGCTTTCAATTAGGTCTGCTACTTTGACCAAACCTCTTCTCTTTTGTATAGACTCTTTAGTCAAGACCTGATGGACGTAATGGATGCTAGACCTGGCAGTCGCCAATTCTCTTTTCGTGATATTACGGATTACCTCGAAGCATCTAGGCTGGAACGGGAAAATATCAAAAAAGTAATCCTTTTTAAGTTTACCCAAAAACTTAAAGTTCTTGAAATAGTAGTTGTAATACTCTTTAAGCTCAGGCATCTTATCTTCCCTGATATCCCGAATTCGCTTGGCCACAATTACATCATACTCCCTTGCGCTGTACTCACTAGCAAAGAGGCTGAAGAGCTTAAACCGATCACCGATATCACCCCCTGTTAGCTTAGCAGGCGGAGGCGCCTGTGAGGCAATAACAGTAATAATTCTTGCCTTGTCATCAACAGGAAGATGGAATGACAGAGTTTCCAAAATGTGTTCATCTTCATTAAATCCTTTAGATCCTTCTGGATGGAGTTCCTGCCACGACTTGAATTCATCAATAATAAAGAGAATTCCTGAGTACCCTTGGTCAGTGATTTGTTTGTAAATGTTTCTTAACCTTGATCGTACGTCTTTAGTGCGCTGTATTTCGATACCAAGCTGTTGGGCCGCTTCTTGGATCGCATTGGCTAATACTTCTTTTCCCTTTTTTTCCCTGAGTTCTTCAGGGGTGGGTTCCCCTTTAAACATTTTTTCGATGGCACGGCTTATATCCTTTTTTATCCCACTAGAAGCCGTTTCCCACCAAGCTAGAATCTCCTCACTACTTGTGACTAGGACCTTATCGGCAATGCCCTCTTTCTTCAAGGCAATCTGAATCTCTTCCTCTATAACCCTCTGTAGGGATTCTGTACCTGGCTCTGTGGGAGCTTTCCCCTTACAGTTGATAAACACAGGAAAGAACTGGATCTTTTTGACAAACAATTTTTTGTAGTTGGCGATCTCCTTGTCCGTGACCCGCTTCCAGAGATCCCCTTTTTTATCAGTGAGAAGTGCGGCCAAGGTAGCGATCATATGGGTTTTTCCTGCCCCATATTCCGCCTGGATCCAGAATCCTTGACCACGTCCACTTGAACTGATTTCGAATATCTCTTCAAAGTACTTCTTTAGAGACGGGGTAAAGTGAAAAGTACCTACTGATTCCGCATCTCTCTCAATAGCCGTCTCCAAAGATAGAGTTGTCTCAGGGCAGGATTCAACTACTTTAATGCATTTCCCTATCGGCTCAAGTTCCATGGCTTAACCTCCTTTTTCAACCTCAATACACAATTGATCATTCAATGATTTCTGAAAATAATCAAAATATCGTTGGTAATTATATTCAATGTATAGGGGTATAAGATCACTAATTTTAGGTTGAGTCTCAATCCAAAGAAGAATAGCATGACTATCCCCCACATATTTGTATAGGTTCGTCAGGGGAATTTGATACTTGGGTAGCAAATGGGTATCTCGAATGAAGGCTACACCTGAGCTCGTATGGTTTTTCCAATTTTTTAATTGTTCTTCTAATCTATCTATAATCAACGAAGGCCAGGCTTCCTCCTGAGTAGGAATATCTTCTTCTTTAAAATATCCAAGAATTGACAATTCCATAACAAGCCCTTTTGGAAGTTCGTTTAAGATTGCAACTGTGCTAATCCCGTACAGCTTTTTTTCCCTGGTGGGATGGGGACCATTTTTTAATTGTTTGAGAGTATGAATTAAATTCTCCCGATTCAAACCCTAACCCCCTTTTTTAGCAATTGTTCTAACGAATACTTTGTAGTAATATGTTCCAATCGATCGGCTACTGAGTATCGAGATATGAGCTGCTTAGCCTCAAAGGTTTGGAAAATCGCCCTAACGTCCTCGAAATCTCGGAAACCAAAATATTTCCAATAACCGTCCTTGACAACAGATCGGACTTCGACTATCTTTGGAATTGGTGCATAAGTGTAGTGAAGAAATAGTAGAAACACTGTTAGATCGGGTAATTTCTGCATAACATAGTTTTTTCCTTTGTCCCTATGAGTCCATCCTAGGAGTGATGCAGCTGATGAGCACCTTGTTGATATCTTCTTGTTTGATTTTCCATAGGTTTCTTTCACAAACCGCACAAAGAAATCCTGAGGCAATTCAGTCCCTGGCTGCAATGGAAAGAGATAATGTTGTATCAGATCACCAATTATTGGTTCTTTTATTGGGAAGAGCACTTTCAAAACTTCTCGCAACAATGTCTCATCCTTATAGTGACGAAGAACCAAGGTAGGAAATTCCTCAACATTGTTATTTGGATAAAATCTGCCAAGAATTATGCTTGTATTCCTTTTTCTTGTATTTGGCGAATTCTGAGGGAGTTCATTCCGTAATCTTTGGATTAGTTCTGGGACAGATTTTACTTCTTGGGCTATCTTAATAGCCATTATCGTTTCCTCGAATAAGATGTCTTGTAGAAATCTCTCAATCGGATCTTTAGTTCTTCTTTTGAATGTTCGTTTGGGTTCTACCAATAGATTCCCCCCCTTGAATAGTAATCGATTATATTTCAATTTGCTGCTATCTTTAGGTTTTGTAAGGGTTTTATCTGTATATTGGTTTGCTGAACTGCTCCCCCACAAGTAAATTTCTTTCCTTACATCACATTACTGTTGTATCACTGTTGTTCTACCTAAATAACCTTGCGATATTAATTATTATTGCTATGATAACCGATCAATAAAAAATAGGGGTTTTTGGGGGAGGGAGGCATGCAAGATAATTCGCATAGAAGCGAAACCTGGCCTAGCAACCCCTAAGCATCAGCCAGTTTTCACTCCGTTAGAGGGTGGTGAACATCAGGCTGGAAAGAGTGCAAATGGTTGTAAGAAGGCTTAAATCGATTTATGACCATGGGGAAGATGTTCTATGAAAGAAACAAATCCAAGATCACACAATACTAGTCAAAATGTCCCCAAGAAAGAGGTGAATGAGGAACAACTATCCTCTCTAAAGTTATCTGGTCAGCAACAAGCTCTTTACAAAGCTATTCTCGAGAAAGATCCAAGAATGGCTGATATGTACTTAGGATCCCTAAGAGTGCTGAGTGATACTGGTAATTCGGATAGACTGGCATTATCTGCACATGGCTTACGTGAATTAATGGAGAAGATTCCATCTATTGTCGATGTCCAGATAAAGGCACAAAAAGAGAGTTTAAAAAATAAAGTTCGAGATTTGGAGGATCACTGGCGGACCACAGTAAAGAATTCGAAATGCCATAATGACCAGAATTGGAGTGGCAATATTGATAATGCTCTTTTAAAGCTACTAGGAAGAATGCAAGATTTTTTTGGATGGTTTAATGAACATAATCCTCGTCGAAAAGCAGAAGTCGTAAAAACATTACGAAAACTGGATCGTTCTGGACGAATTTTACCTGAACCGTTAGAGGAACTAAACATCCAATCTTGGGAAAAAATGAAAGGCTTTTTTGTTGCAGTCTCCCATCATGGCAAAAATCCCTCTGCAGAGGAGTTTAACCATTGGCTTGATGCTCTTGAGAGGTTCCTTTTAGATCGTCTACACCCAAGGACTTTTGCTGACTTTGACACAATAGACGAGATTATTAGGGAAGGTGAGAGCGATGCCTAGACCAGAAAATATTAAAAAGGCTTTAGAAGAAATTAAGAAAAGAACGGTCAATTATGAGTATTTCTTTGATAATCTAAAATCGCCAGACTGGATCGAACCGCTTTATCAAGAAGGTATGTTCCAAAAACCTCCTCTCCCTATTAAAAAAGAGGATTATATCAGCTTTCCTTTTTGGCCTGAATCACGCTACTTAGTACGCATGGCTCCCTCCTCACCTGAGCTAATTCTTGAAATCATATTAAAGATACCTGAAACAGAGAACACCCGAGTTCAAGAAGATATCATTGACGCCACACTCGCCATGCCAGCCAATTTAGCGGCAAAAATTGTTACTAAAGCTAAAGGCTGGATAGACTCCCCTTACCCATCACTCCTTCCGGAGAAGATGGGCGCTCTTGTCGCGCATCTTGCTCGAAGTGACCAAGTTAATGAGGCGCTCGATCTTGCCCGCGTCATATTGACCCTCCAGCCAGAATCAAAAACGGTTATAGAAATTGATGGATATGAAGATTACAATATGCCTCCTGAGCCAAAGCCTCTTTTTGAAAAATGGTATTATGAGCAAATTCTGGAAAAATACATACCAGTTCTTGTAACTAACGTTGGTGAGGACGCTTTAACATTACTCTGTGATGTGCTAGAATCCGCGATTCAAATATCAATGAAGGAAAATGATCATGATGGCCCAGAAGATGGTTCTTTTATCTGGCGACCAGCTATTGAAGAACATAGTCAGAACTATCCTCTTGGACCGAAGGAGTTATTGGTTTCAGTAATAAGGGACGCAGCAGAAACATTAATAGAAATAAAGGGGAAGCCTATTCTGGACATTATCGAAAAACGACGCTTCAAAATCTTCCATCGCATTAGCCTGCACTTACGTAGGAAATGGCCAGAAGTGGATCCTAAGGGTACCGCCAAATTGACATCTAATCCTGATGTATTAGAGGATGTTTACCTACATCATGAGTTTTATCATTTACTGCAAGAACAGTTTAATCATATATCCCCAGAAGCTCAAAACGCCTATTTGTCACTGGTAAAGAAAGGTTATGACGTTGAAGAGTGGCTTGACATTGAGGAGAAAGAAAGCGGGCAACGGCCAAGTCAAGAGGAGGGGGAGCGCTCTTTACAACGGTGGAAATATAATAAACTTTTACCCATTCAGGCTTTTCTTGATACAGAATGGCTACAAATATTTAATCAACTCAAAAAGGAATTTGGGGAATTTGAGCATCCCGATTTTCACTTTTTTATGGGCCCAGGCTGGGTTGGTCCTACAAGCCCAAAAGGTATCGAGGAGCTTCGCTCTATGAAAATTGAGGATCTCATATCATTTTTAAAAACCTGGAAGCCTTCCAAAGAATCCAGGCACCACTCCCCCGAAGGTCTAAGGCGGGAATTAACTGCACTTGTTACATCGGATCCAAATCGTTTTGTAAGCAAGGCAGAGCAATTCCAAGAACTTGATCCAACGTACGTTCGTGCTTTATTATTGGGCTTGCATGACGTAGCAAAGAAAAAGGATATCACATTTAGATGGTCTCCAGTCCTCGAACTTTGTCAATGGGTAATGGGACAACCCCGAGACATTCCGGAACGCAGATTAGATTTCGATTCTTTCGATTCGGATTGGGTTTGGACTAGACATGCTATCGCCGATTTACTCTCAGCCGCTTTGGAATCGGGCCTTGCAGAAATTCCCTTCAATCTCCGTGATAAAGTGTGGAAGATACTAAAGCCGCTTACAGATGATCCAGACCCAACAAAGGAGTACGAGGCAACCTATGGGGGATCGAATATGGATCCTGCCATGCTCTCCATAAATACAACACGTGGGGAAGCGATGCATGCGGTTGTCCGCTATGCTCTCTGGGTAAGGCGATACTTTGAGAAAATTCCTGATGGGAAAGAACGAATACAAGCTGGGTTTAATGAGATGCCTGAAGTTAGAGAAGTCCTGAATCATCATCTAGATCCAAACAATGATCCTGCATTGTCTATCCGTGCGGTTTACGGCCAATGGTTCCCATGGCTTGTTAAAATTGACAAGAATTGGACTGCTGATGTGGTAACGAAAATCTTCCCTAAGAATGAAAATCTAATATGCTTACATGAGACTGCCTGGGAGACCTACATCGCTTTCTGTAGACCGTATGATAGCGTTTTCGAGTTACTGCAAAGAGAGTATGAATACGCGATTGATAGAATTGGCACCATTTCAGCTGAAAAACGATATCCGGCCAATCCAGATGAACGCCTTGCAGAACATTTATTGACTTTCTACTGGCAAGGGAAACTAAATCTTGATGAGCCTGATGGACTCCTCGAAAAATTTTATGTAAAAGCTCCAGATCCTCTATGCGCACATGCATTAGATTTTATTGGCCGTAACCTTCGCAAGACAGAAGAAGAGGTACCATCCAAGATTCTTGATCGACTCCGAAGACTATGGGAACATCGCTTTAAGGTTGTGTGCAGTGAAAAAACTCCAGAAACACATCACGCCGAGCTATCAGCCTTTGGCTGGTGGTTTGCATCGGGTAAGTTTGATACTAATTGGTCTATTGAGCAACTCGAACAAATACTAAAAATAACAGGTCAAATTGGACGTGAACATTGGGTGATTGAGCGTTTGGTTATTCTCGCCCCTAAAATGCCAGACCTCGTTGTAAAATGTCTTCGTTTGATTATAGAAGATGACAAAGAGGGTTGGCATATTTATAGTTGGAAAGAACAAATACGGAATATCCTTACCTTAGTGCTAAAAAGTAATGATGAAACTGCTCAAGAAGCTGCTGAGGATCTTGTTAACCGATTAGGTGCTCGAGGGTTTTTAGAGTTTCGAGATTTACTTTCTGAATGAAAATCATATTGATCTTGATTTCATAGCAAACTCCATGGATTGAAAACGACCCAAAAAACACAGGGGTTTTAGGGGGGGGAGGAATGAAAATAAATCGCATTGAAGCGAAACCTGGCCTAGCAACCCCTAAGCATCAGCCAGATTTCACTCCGTCAGAGCGTGGTGAACATCAGGCTGGAGGGGTTGCAGATACTGGCTTGTACTTATGGGGTTCGGGAAATAGTAATGCTCGCCCATTGCATGGTGCATTGCTATTGGAGAACCCCATCGCTCGAAGGGCATGGTGTACAATACCAATGACAGGCTGAGTGGTAACCCCGAGCGAAACCTTTACCTTCGAACGAAGTTCATTCTGAGAGAGAAGAGTATTGGTTTCTGTGCGGGGTGGAAGCTCAGGCGATTAGGTCTCTGTCGGCGGCGTCTTTTTTGGCTTGAAAAAATAGGAGCTATTTTTGCTAAAGGCCCATAAGTCTCGGTTTTGATGGGCGTACGCGGAATGACAATATGTTCTGCTTGCAGAATGTCGCCAGCCTCACCAACTGCATACACACCTGACCGATGGCAAGGTGTGTGTGGTGGAACATTTTTCATGGGATTGCGTGGTGAAAAATGTCCCAGTGGGCATTTCACGGTCGCAGGATTGCAGGTGTGGAAATGGACACCGTAGGCGATATTGCCATTCTGCAAGCCCTCAAAATCGACCTAGGGCCTTTCCTACAACCTGACTAAAAAAGGAGGGTTCCCCAACCCCCAACCTTTTAAGGAGGAAAAATTTTCGGGTCAGATAGCCGCGATAAATTTTGCGAGGAAGGGTAGGTTGAGAGTCGGGGATAATACATTAGATTTCGTACCCTAAATACCTTTCTATTAACATTCTGCAAACTACTGGCTCTACATTTTAAGTTCAAGCCAGCGAATGCACCTTAGCGGAGCGGTTCACCGATTGCACAGGCTATCAGGCACGGCTCACACGACAATCCAATTTTCGAGCATAGGCTACGAGAACGGATACGACAGAGCGAACAGGGGTGAGTGGTGGAGTATCGGTTCGACCTCTGCGTGTCGTTCTGTGCTTTGCACAGATGGAATGTTTGAAGAGAGTATATGTGCCATGTGGCACACTTTTCTCGAAATCAATCATTCCAAGACCGAAAATGGATGTCGTGGAATCACGAGGGTATGGCATGTGAGTCAAGGCTCTACCGTGATTGCCGTGCCGTCGCAGGCTTGAACCTCAACACGAGTCAAAAAAATTAATACTCCCGGATTTCGTGGGTGGGACCGCAAAGGGGCTCATCTAAGATCAATTTTTTTCTCCTTGGGATTTTCTCAGGTTCTACCCTATCAGGCCGGGTGCGGCTTATTGAATTTTCAGACATGGTTCTCACCAGCCAGGAACGGAGAGAACTATGTCTGTGAAACAAAATAGCAAATTTGCTGAGCCGCTTGATTTACATGAATTAGAAAACACCCTTCCATTCGCCCTCAGTCCTTGGCGCCAATAAATACCTCACATGCCCGTTGCCGTCAGATGAGCACGAGGTTGTAAACATTTGGCGAGAGGTGTAGAACGGTGAAGTCGAGGGAAAAAGCACGGCCCGAGACGAGCAACGGGCGTATCACTGAAAATCAGCCGACGCAGGTGATAATGAAGAGTTCCTTACAGATGCTCGATATCACGAGCTAACGCTCCTAAACCCCTGAGAAGATCATCATAGGTTAGTAACTCCAATCCCAAATCAGACGACTTTACTTTGAAAAGGTGTTCTTCATTACAGTTTTTGTCACGGCCTATAATCACACACGCCTTAACTTTGGTGACTTCATCAAGTTTAAGATCTAAGCAGTCTAATGCTGCTAATCGGTTTCTATTAAATTCATGAAGCCAATCTCTGACTTGGTCGAATGCATGTTGAGTTTCATGATGAATTCCACCCTTTTGTTTAAGGATTTGTTTTTCAGGACTTTCCAACTCAATAAGAATGAGTTCCTTCTGATGGTTTAAAATCACGATATCAGTTTCATATTTTGGCGTAATCGGGGGTTTATAAAAGATACGATTCGGAGAAAACTGATGAAGTAATAATTCGTTTTCTTTGATAAATTTGTAAACCTCTGGCTCGGATGGGTTAGTATTAAGGAATTCAAGAAAATTATTATAAAGATTCTTTAGGGCATCTTTTTCATACAAACCCGTAAATGAAATGCCGTGGAGTGGACCAAAAGGTCTCCCGAGTAAGGCATGCATGTTTTTTCGCAATATTCCGAGATTGGTAACGCTTTTGCCACATCGACATCTAAATTCATCAGGGATGTTTTGATACCAAATAAAGTCTCTGCCTATCTTATTATCATCCCTATCTAATGAACAATAAACTTTCAATTCATCACCGCATTTTTTACACTTAATTTCCATCCGAACTGATTTCGAAGCCGTCGGATCACTTCTGATCGCAGCTATTCTATCCTCAGTAAGTGGAGGTAATTCAATCGATGCGAATGTTAAGGGTCCAAGACTGAACTCTTCATCCCCTTTCACAAGACATATATTGAATCGCTCAGGGGCTTGGATAAGTATGTCTGGAAGGGGATAGGGTATAGTAATCCATGAGGGAAGATTGCCCGGAATAAAAACTTCATCGGGTATAGACACACTCCCGTCTTCTTCTAAAAGGATTGGAGTGGGTTCAAAGTCTGCACCGCAAAACTCTCTGCCATCTTCCGTCCGTATACTTATCCGTGATTTGGGAAAATTTATAATATCATATATTGCCAACATGAGTTGGAAATTGGAAAGACTAATGGGATAGATCACAGGGATTACTATATGTCTGAGTCTAAGGATGTTGAGATACCAAAAGTAAGGCGCTCCAATACGCATTTGTTTAGCACTTTCGCAAACTCCGAGATATGCGACCTCAGGAATTTTTATGTTAGTCATTTAACTCACCCATTCCACAAATAATAATCATTCACACTATCGATCTCCTGGGTTTGCGAATAGGAATTTCAATATATAATGATATCTCATTGTCATACTTAAAATTGACCAGCCGAAGCAGGCGATAAACCTGCACCAATATCCCATTCTGCATCAGAGCGGGCGAGGAGCTTTTCTTCATATGGGTTGTGTGCTTTGAGCATGCGTCCAAATGCTACTCTCTATTGTCTTTGTCTTATTAATCGAAATCTGTTATTCTCTAATGGGATCAGTTCAAATTCCGGGGGATTTCCTTTCGGCCAGGGGATTAAACCTTGAGATCTAAGCCAACTGGGAATTGGACGTCCTCTGAACTCAGGACATGTTGTCCAAAATGTTGAGCTTAATTTAAATCTATAAAACTTCCCATCAATTTCAACCTTAATGTGATCCCAATCCTTACTAAAGTATTTTCTTGCATTTGGCTTACCAACACTGATACCATATGTTCCTCCTTTCCATGCTTTGACTATCATTTTTCTACCTCTTTTTTTCGCTTCTTTAATATTTTTCCTTTAGAAAGGATTAATTCCGCTTGATGCTCGATATAATTTCTATCCGGCCTATGCCACTTCTTATTAACCAAATCATAATAATATTTTGCATCTTTTTTATTCGACTCTTCATAATCAAAATGTTGAATATGTTCCATTCCTATATTACTATCACTTCTATGCCATTCACACTTTTTACAATAGTAATAATCACACGTCATTTCAATCATCTACTTCTATATCCATTCATCTCTCTATGGTTATCGTATTTTGAATATATAAACCAACCCCATTTTTTCGGTTTTTAGAGCAAAAAAAAAGTATATACAAGCCTTCCTTGAATCGGTGAGAATATGGGGAGTGAGGTAAAGAGAACAAAAGTTGCGATATACGTGAGGGTTTCCACGATTGAGCAATCAAGGGAAGGTTATAGCCTGGATGCTCAACTCGGGAGGCTGAGAGATTATTGCAGGGCGAGGGAATGGGAGATCTCAAAGGAATATGTCGAAGACGGTTACACTGGAAGAGACATTAAAAGACCTGCATACCAGGAGATGATGGCTAGAGAGATGAGTGGGATATTATCCTCGTCACAAAAATGGACAGTGCTCGCAGGAATCTCAGGAACTTTACAGCGATGATGGATGATTTAAAGCGATGGGATAAAGGATTCACCAGCATGCAGGAGAACATCGACACCAGCACAGCGATGGGAAGGTTCGTGATGGACATCATCCAGCGAATCGCACAGCTCGAAAGCGAGCAGATCGGGGAAAGGGTATATGAGGGAATGAAACAGAAAGCATTGACAGCTGCAGGATCCAACGGATTCGGCTGCCCGTTCGGATATAATTATAAACAGAGAGACTTGGTGATCATCTCTGAAGAGGCGGAGATCGTGAGGACTATCTACAAGCAATACCTTCAGGGCTGGGGCACTTCCAAGATCGCATTGAAACTAATGAGAAGGGGATGCCCAACAAAGAGCGGTGGCGTATGGGCAGCCCGTAGTGTGAACAAGATCCTCCGGAACCCGATATACTGTGGGTTCCTCAGATGGGATGGGATAGTTTATGAGAACTGTCATGAAGCGATAATCGGTGTGAGGCAATACAATCGTGCTCAGCGGAAGTTGTATGATAATGCCAGAAACTACAAATCGAGAAAGGAACCTTGTTTAATAAAACGACGGTGATACTTTCCGAGATATCTCCGATTTAAGATCGGTTTCATTGAGTTTGAGATCTTCAATCCCAGGGAGCTTTGACCTTAATTAAATTAAATAAAGGGATTAATCGACCTACAGGGAATATATTCATTTTGTCATCCATAAGCAAAGCTAAAGATTTATATTCGAATTTCCAATTACGGCCAAAAAATGATGTGAACTCGGCAGTGATATGAAGTTGAAAAGATTTTTCCTTGATGTAATCTTGTGGGTTTGGTAGGAAAAGGTTTAATAGGTCAATAGTCCAATAATGAATATTCTCTAATGGATCTTCATCTTCAAGCGATATGCTTTCCCAACCACCTATTGTAAATCCCTTAGTCGGTAGTGATTTTACAATTGAACCGTCATTATCAATGAGGTCAACTGTAAACTTCCAATCTTGAACACAGTAATCGCCCACGGCCACAACCCTTATTTCATGCGGTTTGTCAGTTATTACAATTCCTTTTATTATTATCATCGTTCGTAATTCCGCATCCTGAAACCTTTGTAATTTATTTTCGGTTAACATTTGGCGTGTCGTCCAGGCATAATAAAAAGTGACAAGCACCAAAATTGCCACCAATACCACATTTATCGCTGTGAACGCTAAATAGTATTCGTCCATACTATCGACCCTCGATATCGGCATAGACCTCAAACAATGTCAATCTTTCTGTCATTCATTTAAACGATCAAATTAAATAGATTCATCCGTTTTAATTGTGTCGCTCCATTCTTGAAGCGACGTTCCTTCCTCACCGTGCTCTTTTATCCATTCTTTGGGAGCTTCTTTAAACTGTTTTATTTGAGCCTCATGGTACCATCTTTTCCTTTTTATTTGATGGATAACCCTATTCCAAGCCCAACCATGACGATATTTAAACCTTGCTATGGTGAAATATTCATTCAGCAATTGGTCACGGCATTCTAACAATAAAAATAAATATTTAATTCTTTGTTTCTCATCTTCAGTTATAAACACACTATGATCCCAAGGGCCTCCATAACCTCTTTTGCTGTCGGTTATTACTGGCGTCGCCTCATAATATTTAAGGGATTTGCCTTTGACTTCGTCGGAATTATCGAATGTCACATAATAGGTGAGCATTGGATACAAAATCTTTCCGCCATGCGGAAATATTTTAACGCTGGTATCTAACATATATTCCTCTGTCGGCCCTCTTTTATCTGATTCTCTCCATGGTTCAATAGATGCCTCGGGTTTCAAAGCACAAAGCGGAACCAGATGTAACTTATCAGACCTTCGTTTTGATATAAATACCCATATCGTTATGAATACCATTACCGCTGAAAAAATTAAAGACAAGAACACTCCTGGGTTTTTAATAATCCATCCGACAAGCTCATCGACCCATGACATAATTATCCCTTCGTAAGGAAGGAAATACGGTTCTAATATTTAAACCCATTCAAACATCAGACTGCCAGAACTTCGGTATCATATTTCTCCACCACAGACTCCTTGAGGATCCCAACGCAATCTCTAGAACCGCCTTCTGCGAGGTAGTCCTCGCCCATCATGTTCCACAACGGTTTACACAATTTTTCAGGGTACAGTTTCGGTCTCTTAACCATGTAGACACCTCGATCAGGCTATCAGTATCCTAAGATCAATTCAAGTCTCTCAGAAATTCAACATTGCCGTATTTCACATAACCATGGAATTTGCAGTTGTTGCATCCTATAGACGGCGACACAGTGGGGAAGTCGTCCTTGGTCTCGAATGTATGCCCGGTCTTCGGCCCCAGGAACAGGATCATCCCGCATCTTGGGCATGGCATATACAGGGACACCTCCTTCGACTCGGTGTCCACCGATTGCATACATTCCCCTTTCACTGGCCACAACTTCTCTGTTGTTCTTTTCACGAATCGTATCTTCATGTCAAGCCCTCAGTATTTTCGTATCGTATTTCTCCATCACAGGCTCCCTAAGCAACCAGCAGACATTGGCGATCGCGTCGGCGATATCCTTGGAGTATCCGCTGCGGTGATCCACCCTTTTCCCCCTGACCAACTCGAGGGACTTGAGTTCCTCAATCGCGTATTCATGACGGTAGATTGTTATCCTCCCGGAATAGCTCAGCTCCTTCAGGAAGGAATATGTCTCGAGATCCACCGTATGCTGCACGGTATCTATCCCCGGGGAGCGAATGTGTTGGATTGTCTCTGGGAACTGCCATGTGTCGAACCCGAACGTCCCGATAATGAACCCGGCCGCCTTCAGGCTATCCACAAGGCTCCTGGGCTCCGTGGCGTCTATCTCGCCGTGCGGGTTGTAGAACCTATGCATCAAGTCGATGACGTACTGATCGTCTTCCCTGTGTCCCATAGCGAAACCAAAGGCATAATTCTTGAACGCAGGATCCCCGGCCACGGCATAGAGAGTGTTGTAGCGTGGAGTGAACCAATCATAGATGATGCCGTGAGCGTCTAGAGGATGACGCATGTCGGGATCAACGCAGAGATCTATCCGCAGGGGTTCGCGGAAGAACGGCTCCAGCGCCAGGCTCGGCTCGGCCCCGTAATCACGCATGGCAGCCTCGGGGTTCTTGGCGAAGGCATCGACGATCTTGGGATGGTCCCTCGGCTTCAGGGGATTCATCACCCATGTAGGTTCCTGCACGCCGAACATCCGGGCATTATGATCAGCCATGTCGAGCAGCTGCATCGTCCAGTCCTGTTTATAGAGTGGAGAGCTAATAACATAGAGGCGACCATCAAGGAGCTCGAGCTGATGCGAGGCGGCCTCATAAACAGCTTTAGCGCCACGCTCTCCGCTCGTGGTCTTGATCCTTGACATCTCATCAAGCACGGCCCAAGCGAGCGTGTGAGACACGAGAGCGTCGCTATTACTCGGTCCTGCGACGAAGGCAAGGTTCTTATCAGATATTCGATAGGAGGTGGTGGTATGGTCCATATTGAGCTTGTTGAAGAAATGGCATCGTTTGGCTTTGGCTAAAAACTCGGTGAAGACGCCATCTCGAGCCTGAGGCAAATTCCGATCTGCACAGATGCCGTATATCCACGAATCAGCGTCCAGGCCTAATTTCTTGGCTGGGTTGTCAAGGCAGGAAAGAAGATACAGCTCATGACAAGAAAAAAAGCCTGCCATGTAGGTCTTGCCTGATTTCATACCGCAGGCTGCAATAAGCTCTTTGTAGGATTCCTGAGAATCATAGAAAATCCTGGTGATATCCGACCAGCCAGGATATAGGTTAACGCCGATCTCTTTTGCGAACTCAATCGGAGATAGAGGCTTGTTGTAGGAGCTTCCTTGGAGGATCTCGTAGGCGTTCTCCCAATAATCTAATAAATTTCTTTTTGTCAGATGCATTCCGAATAACCTCCTCTGCAGTGGACTTGACAAGATTGATGGTGACAGCGTTGTATTGGTGAACAATAACCTTGATGTTTTCTCCAGATACAAGGCCTTAGGTTTGACGGATGTATTGATCCAAGGAATCCAGGAGAACACGAGCTGTGGCCATGAGAGCTCGAATTGCTTTTGGGTCGAGATTCTTACCCTTCTGAAGGGCGATGTCGAGCGCGGTCATTTGACCATCGAATGCTCGTTTGCTTGATTTTTTTTGCCTTCTATTAAAGAAAAAAAAACCAAATAAATACCATATCAACAATTCAATTTAGAAATTGTCTGATACAATATATTCGACCCCCCCCTCAAGTTGGGACACTTTATTCACATAAAATATACATCAGGATCATTGAAACCTAATGTTACTGGCTCTTTAATAACATAGTAAAAAGCATCATAAAAGGTGGGGTCAAGATGGGACAAAATGGCGCCAAGATGGGACAAAATGGCGCCAAGATGGGACAGTAAGCAAAAATATATAGAGGTTATGTTTTGCACTGATTTTTCAAACATCTGGCCACACAAATTTCAAGATGCTTTTATTAAGAGTTAAGAGAATTTTGAAAATGGGACAAAGTGGGGCAAGATGGGACACTTTATACACGCACCTTGTTGTAATGTAGGTATTGTGTTTTCGTGTTGAATTTTTATTTTTTTGGTCGAGAGCTTTCACTGCTATACTTCTCTAAGGTAACTTCTGACCGCCAACAAAACCAGTATAACTGCGATTATAAATAAGGCCAGTAACACGACTGGCTGAAAGAGATACTCAAAGAATATGGCAAATAAAGGCCACGAGATCAAGTAGGCCAGGAACAGATACCAGTATCCACGATCGTATTGAGATTGCATGTTTTCTTCATTGCGCATTAATGTCCAATTGTATTACTATGTAATAAAACTGTGCATAGGGCTTATGTGTTACAGGTGCACATTCGGTGTTGGGTGTTATGATTGAGTAATAAGGAACGAGTTAGCGCATCCATCAACAAGGAACTCCTGGTTTGGATCGATAAGAATGTCAAAGAAAGGAAGTTCGCTAATAGATCGCATGGAATAGAATACTGTATACAGTTGGCCATGAAATCGGAATGAAGTCGATCCATGTCGATTCGAACCCTATCTTACAGATTTTTATATTCCAATAATACCACTAATGAATCAATATCTAGGATGTTTTTACAATCCATTTGTATTCCACTGATTTGTATAATTCATCAGTTTCATCAGGCCAGGGGAATCGGTCGGGTTCTTTGGAGGATTCCTTTTCATCTTTAACCTTAATGTATCCAAGGTCAACATGGGTTCTCTCAACCACTTTCTTCTTCCGTAAGTTTTCCCCATCCAGCAACAGGAGTTCATTCTCCAGGCTTTCTATATCACATTCTGGCTTGTATTGCCATGTGGCATGTGACTTCCAGCTGTCAAAGAGGGTTTCCAGGTTTTTCACCTGATCCTGATTCAACATTATACCTGCCTCAAAGCCTTGATCCAGACCTTTTTGACTAAAGTTGCTGGTCATTACAATACCCTTTTGGTTGTCAGCGATTATAACCTTGGCATGCATCTGTTCATGGCCCAGTATTGTTGCTCCTGAGTTAGCAATATCAGATATCGCCTTTGTGTTCCTGGAATTTGGCCTGGTCAGTATCTGCACATTGACTCCGTTCTTGGCCCTTTGCTCTATGGCTTGCCTTGTTTCGTGTTCGCCTTCGATAGTCCAAGAGGATATTAAAAGGCTTTTCTCGGCATGTTCAATGAGATCAAGGATAGTGGACTTTAGCCTGAGATCATCACCTATTGTCCAAGCAACTTGCTCTGGTTGGGGAAATTCATCAAAAGGGTTCTTTCCAGCTGGTCTGAGTTCTTTATATATGAGTTCCTGCTTAGCTTCGGCCCAGAATCCCCTCGTGAACTGAACAAAGAGGTCCTTAATCTGGGAGGGGTTGAGTTCGATGCACACCTCCAGATTCTCGGTCATGGCCTTCTCCGTCAAGTTCGAGGTCAGAAGGAAACCTTTTGGATTCTCTCCGAGTGGATCTGCAAGGAGGAATTTGGCGTGCAGATGGTCTGCGGTTCTTACCAGGATATTCCCGGAAAAGGAGTCAAGGAGTTCCTTGTGCTTGTCCACAATGTCCCTGGAATACTCGCTCAGTTTCGAGTAATTCTTCTTCAGATGCGTCTCGGAGGCTGTCAGGAGATACACCCTGATTCCGCGTTCTGCAGCATACAGAAGTGACCTTGTGACATCTGTTTCCTGAATAATGAAACTGCTGGCACATATCACATCTCTGGCATCATTGATGGCAAATATCAATTCTTGGATGAGTTCCCCATTCCTTCCGGGGATGAAGATACCGGAGCCACGATTCTCGTTACCGAGCTCTTTCTGTTCCCGTTTCAACCAGACATCCCGGAGAGGCGAGTCCCTCTGGATCATCTTTCTGTTTTCGGTGTTCATTCTGTCACCCCCATTGGATTTAAATCGATGGGTGTTTGAAGATACCAGAACAATTCCATGTTATCATCCTGTTTTGCCATGCCTGCAAGGGATACCTGATCGGGTAACTCCAGGTTGTGCACCCTCCTGAATCGCTGGCTTACCTCCTTCACCAGGTCAGAATACTCCCCGGTGGTGAGATAGCCATGAATGTTCTCCTTCAGCAGCCACAGAGCCCATTCCTCTGCCATGTCAATATCCGTTGTATCCACTGGTACGGCATGAACCGTGACGGAAAATCTGTCAAGGTCTTCATTATCGACCGTTCCGATCGGAAGTTCCCTTGGTCCATGCTTGCGTATCATAAAATTCTTCCTGGCATCCTTATCCAGGGACGAAAAATCAGCATCAATGAATTCCCCGGTCCATGTTGAATTGAGAGCGTAAGCCACCTCTCTGATGATATCTTCCTGGGAAATCCGGGGTGCCGTGAGCGATATCTTGTTATTGCCCATGCCTATATTGAGGCTGATCATCCCATCGGGTTTTATCTCAAGCAGGGCTTCGGGTTTTACTGTTGCTCCCTCAGCCTTGCGCCCCTTGTCCTCCAGTTTGAAGATGTGTACATTGCTGCCAGCAGGGAAGTCATCGGTTCCCATCAGTATCCTGTGTTTCGATCCTTCAATGAATCTGATCTTGTCCATGGAAACAAGTTCATCGGAGCTACCATTACCATTCTCGTGGTTTCTCAATCCGTTGATATCATCCTTCAGCCTTGTCGCTTTGATACGCTCAATGGCAACCATACCGTTTGGAACAAGTGGATCATCCGTAATCCAGATGCGGTAGATGGCTCTTTCAGGCATCATTACAAAATCCTCGGAGGCTGTCTCCCTTCCCAGATCGGTAAGGGATGCATTCCTGGCACGACCACCCATGGGATTGTACTGGCCGAAACCCTCCAGCAGGCCATAATCCTGGAGCCTGATTATGATCTGCTCACCAACCGATTCGGGTCTTTTACCAAGAAGATGATCCGATATCTCCTTCGGTGATACGATTCCTCCCCTTTCCTCGGCAAGTTTCAGAACGGAGATGATATCCGGTCTGTACTCCTCCATTCCGATCTCCATGAGCACCTCGTAGCACTGTGTTTCAATTTCTCTTTTACACTCTATTCTCATCAATCTTCCTCCTTCATATCATCTCCGTATATCAGATGGGTGGGTGTATCTTCAGCCAATGTCCTGAGTATCTCCGGCTTCTTGGGATGTGCAAAGTTTCTCCTGTTACCCAGGATAACCAGCTGATATCGAGCCCTGGTGAGAGCCACATTCAGTCTATTGACACAATCCAGGAAACCAACACCACCTGTTCTGGCAAACGATAGAAAAATCACATCAGCCTCATGACCCTGAAAACGATCCACTGTGCATACCTGGATGACAGTCGCTCTATGAGGATCCTTGAAATGTCTCCAGTTTGTGGATTTGAACAGTCTCTGAAAGTTAAGGGAGAGAAGTCTTTCCTGGGCCCTGTAGAAGGTTAGCACGGCAACTTTCCAGGGTTTTCCATCCTCTCTTTTATTATGCTGTGCCCACTTCAGGAACTTCCTGTACTCGTTCATGAGCATCCTGGCTTCAGCAGGATTGCGATTTTTTCTTCTGACTCCCGTTGGAGGAACATCTATCCAGACCCTTCTCTTTCCCCCGTATCTCGTGTATCCCCATTTCCGGCGTTCTTCCATATCCGGTGGATCTATGAGTCCCATGGGTTCACCATCCTCATTCAGATAGATATGTTCCCGTGGGAAACTGGAGATATCGGGATGCATCCTCTGCTGGTACATCAATACAACATGCCTCGGGGACAGAACATTTGAAGGTATACCATCGGTCAGTGCACATCCCCTTTTCTTTCCCGGTCCCCGTTCAAAACCCTCCTGGAGGAGTTCTATCACTGCAGGCAATGCCATTCTCCTGATTCTGTCAATATCCATTGTCAGATTCCTGGCATCCTCGGCTTTATCGAATACAGGAAGCAGGGTCTTTACCTCATCACCATAGCGCGCAATCTTGGGATTGTTTGGAGTTCTTCTCAGTTCGAATTGTCTCACAAGACGCCAGGCGACCTCCTTTTCCCATCTGGGTCTTTCATCATCCTGTCCCGAACCCCTATTGCATCTTTTTTCCCAGAATGAATTTCTTGCCTCCCATATCGGAAGTGAAGGGACATTGCCCCTGAGGGTCATAAAATCACCTGGAAGAAACCTCTCATTGGCTGCTATGCCCTCTGCTGATCCAAGACATATTCCAGCCCCTAGAAGATTCAGCGCATCCTGAGGGGTCAGGGAACGGGTTTCAGGCAACTCGAAAACATTGACCTGATTTGCCTCTGCCTGTTTAAGATAAAAGGAAGAATCGATACCATCGGAACATACAAGTGATTTCCTCAGATCCCTTGTACTCTTTCCATTACTTCCGGATGAGAGGAAAACATCGACACAGGCATTTTTTATGTCATCCTCCTCCATGAGGCCATCAATGTTTCCCTCCATCTCCTCAATCTCGACATAGGGACTCAGCTGGCGCACATCCCCGGACAGTATCCATTTCCTTGCATAAAGTGCTGGTACAAGAAACTCCTGGAACGTTGTCTTGCTCGCCTCATCTAGGATCATCATGTCAAAGATTGGTTCCTGGCGTTGTCTTGCCTTTATTGCGGGATGCTGTAGTATACCGATGGTTGTTCCGCAGACAAGGTTAGCGGAATCAAGGATGAGTTTCTCGATTATCCCTTTCCCGGATTCGCCTTCCAGACTTTCCAGAAGATAGTCCTGGGACGAGGTTCGCTCCTGACTGCGTAGAAACTTAATCAGTCTTTCACGTTCGGTTTCAACAGCATTACCCAGTATATAGGGCTCGATATCCCTTGATACCACACCCTCCCGTCCGATTCTGACGGGTATCACACTTGGCTCGTCCTTCAACCTCTCCAACACATTATCCACTGCCACATGTGTTGAGGCAACAAGCAGTATCCTCTGACCGCGAAGAACAGCCTGGAGCACGAGCTCGCAGATTGCAGTTGTTTTACCCGAACCCGGTGGTCCCTCGAGAATTGCGAAATCCGGGGTGGAGAGGGCTATCTCGACAAATTCTCGCTGTTCACTAGTCCCGGGACTTCGTGTATTGTTCAGTCTGAACCATTTGTCAATGGATGTTCTTCCGATCCCTGGCCAATCCAGGAAATCTATCCCTTCCATGAGCATCAGAAGTGGCATATGACCCTTGTGTGGTGTATTTTGAAGCGCATAGAGGGCCTGCTGCTGTCTGAACAGGGTATATGTGTTCGGTTTAAGGAATATCCGGGGCTCCCCTGGTAACCTGGAAACTATTATGAGATTCTTCTCGTCATAACTTCCATGTACAGTTATTGCTCCACCACGGAATTCCTCACTATCAAATATCTCACGGGCATTGAAGAATTTCTCGTAGGTGTAATAGTCATCCTCCTCCTTTGAGCCATCCTCTTCTGAAAGGGGTAAAAGGCGTATTGGAATGCCATCAAATTTCTTTCCCTTCCCTCTTCCTTTGGGGAACTCCTTTACATTCACTTCCTCCCATCTCAATGATATTTTCTGATTGTCCAGTGCCTTTTTGGCTATGGCAAGGTATTGACGCATGGGGCTGAGTTCATAGAACACATTCTTCATCAGAAAATCGTACCTGTGAGCATCCAGATTGGCATAATGAATAAGACTCAATATCCAACCTCCCATGCTACACAAATTCCCTTCCTCTTCATATCAACCTCAACCTCCCAGCCTTAGTGCTATCTTCCCCCATGAGGTAAGTTCGTTCACCATGAGCCTTCCCTGGCGCTTTCTGAGGATGTAACCAGCAGCTGCAAGCTCCTTCAGGTAGTGAACCATGGATTTTGATGATATCTTTCCATCGAGCTTGTCAACAATACCCTTGTTCGGCAAGGGTCTTGTCTCGATTGCCTTCAGGATACTGAGCCTGGGACCTTGGAGATTGTGGGGGTTTATGGCATGCCAGGGCAGCACTATTATCTTGGCTCCTTCACCGTCACGATCTTCCACAACATAGTATGCCTTGGACTTGGTGAGGACTGCACCTGCCTCTGCAGCTGCGCTCATGAGATTGGTCCCTCCCGTGATATTGATCCAGAACTCCACATCTTTATCCTTGTGATACTGGACTATATCGATTATCAATTCAACCATGATCTTGAAGGAATCCTCGGTAAAGGGGTCAATAACCAGTTCCTTGTCCCTCACCTTTCTATGAACCTTGATACCTGGTAATTTCTCAACCAGGGCCTCGTAGGCGGAATCCCTGAAATTCTCGGATATTATGGGATAGAGCTCCTTCGCACCCTTCAGCATGATCCCTGCCATCACATTCTCCACGGTTTCTCCGACCATGGCGATATGAACCTTATCCTTCTCTTGTTTTTCGGTCATGAGACTAAATATGATTCCAACCTTTAATATCCTTCTGTTAGACGATTACCCTCTCAGGGTAACTGTTACTGCAAGACCTTTTTAAGGAATCCATCCATCGATGTATCATGAAACCTGCGGAGGTGGAAAAAAATGGGAAAATCCAAAATGACCGGAAAGGCAGCAGCCAGAATCCAATCACATTCCGATAAGACTGGCACGAACAAGGGATTCAAGTCAAGAGCTCAGAAGGCTGCAAGTAAGAACAAATAAACCATAACCAAGCCGCCCCCCAACCGGGCGGTTATTATTTTTTTTAAAAATCATGGACTTTCCGTTGTTTTTTCTGCTCTTTAATGTATTTTGATTGAAGGTCCTCGATTGCTTTTTGTTCTATTTCCTTCGATTCAAAGGTTAATTTATGTCTTATCCATTTTTCTTCTAGTGGTTTTTCTAAAGTTCTTGCCTTCTGTCCCCTAGCTTTAATTCGAAAATAACCTTTTTTCTCTTCCAATTCCAGAAAACCTATCTCAACACCTTTTTCTATGATCTCTTTTGCTTTCTTACTTATCTGATCTTTGCTTAAATAAAACATATCATTTTCTAAATCTTCTTTTAATGTTTTCTCTTTTACGATCAACCCTGTGTCTCCAGGCGAGGAAGCAGTAATCAACATTCTGAGACCTGAGATTAAATGGACCTGTGGAAAGATATTAAAAGCTCTGTGATTAGTTGGTGTTTCTTGGATTTTTTCATTCAATTTAGCTTCTTTATGAAGCATAGTTTTCCTAATGGGTTCGTCTATTTTATCTGGAGGAAATGCTATGGAGAGAATTTGTTTCCCTGCAGGAGGAGTATGCCATACAATAAAACCTCCATTATTAGAAATTACTGCATTTAGAATTTCTGGGGAAAGTTGCGAGGGCACTGCTATTACATAATCTGTAACAACTTTGGCATCTTTATCTAAATGCAAATAGTTACGCTTTACATAGTCAATATTCTCTTCAAAAGCTTTCTTTCTCTGTTCTGCTTCACTAACAATCGCACGGGGGTTTGAGACACTTCCCTTAGCCTCGCCCACTATCAATAAATTCTTCTTATCCTTCTTTTTATAGAGAAGGAAATCAAAGTTCGGAATACCGAGTTCAAATAACGGGCTAGCATAGATAAAACGGTATCCCAAATTAATCAATGAACCTTTTTCATGAAAAGGAGATACGCAAGCGTTAAGTATTGCTCTATGGGCGCGATCTTCCTCAATTCCATTCTTGTACTTCTTTTCTGAAAATTCTTTTTTGCGATTAAAATCCTCTTTAACCCCTCTAATTACTCGTTTTTTTTCTTCTTTATATTTTCTGTGGTGTTCTTTATCAAGCGAAGAGAGGAATTCAGATTCATCCACATTATGTCCTCCTCTATGCCCCTTCCAATAGCCTAAAGCTTGCCTGCTCATCAACGAACTCAGTAATACCTCGATAAAATTCCAAAAATGATTCAAAGGTTGTTCGATATTTAGGAACTAGAATTATCGAAGATTCGTCTGCACTTATATCGAAAACCGAATTCTTAACATCGTCAATAACTGTTGCTGTATATCGGAGGGAGCCTTCATGGAGGTAGCGATCGATAAAAGAAAAACCTTTAAGTTCCTTTTCTATCGTCTCAGCCATATAGGCATCCATTGCTTCTTCTTTCAATTCTATTATGCCCGCTTCAATGGAGGCAAAATTGAAGCCTTCCATATCACCTTCTCCTTCGATACGTTCAAATTTTAAGGAACTAGCAACTTCCCTGGCTTGAAGGATCTCATCTTTTATTCCATTTATGTATTTAATAAAGAGGTTTAAAGCAAAAGGTGAGGCTTCTTTAGCAGAAAATAGCCCCTCATTAGTTATATGAACTTTTAAATCCTCAGATACTTTAATCTTCACGGAATCAGGGGTTACTCCATAAAGACTGATAATTTCTTCAATAACTTGAGCACCGTCGTCCCCGGTGTAATTAAACCTTCTTTGATAATTTGGTCTTAACTGGCAAGGGGTATCATCAGAAGGATTCCTTCTACTCGAAAACCAATAAACATAACCCTCAGTAGTATCTAAAACCTCTTTCCATGAACGCTTGTATAAATTAGGTTTTGCCCACATATTAGTTATTCCACGAGTTCTTCCAATCTTATCACCAAGGGTCTTTCGATACCCTTCCTTTACTGCTGTAGTGAAAAAAAGTAATAGACCAGGAGCATAAGTTCCTATATAATACAGTTCTTCCTCCTCAGCGTTCTTAGAGGCTTCATACCTGGGCGTAGCTTTATAGATCTCGCCCAATTTCTTTAGTTCGTTTCGTTTAAACAAGGATCTTTTCCATCCATCCCCAGAAACTAAAAAACAGTATATTTTTAACCATCTCTTCCGCTCTTCATCCCCGAAAACTTGCTTAGAGTGATCCAACAGATAGTTGATAAAATCTTCTAATGTATAATTTTTCTCGGGGATTCTCATAGTTTCACCCAATTTTGGGTAATGCTATCCTATTTCAAGTATCAATTTAGGTAGTATTTATATGTAACTACAGCAATTTTTAATGAATGACATAAAAATATATAAATCCGAACCGGAGAGTAGGATGAATCTATTTATTTTATTGGTATATCTCTAAAAGTTTGTTTCTATATGCTCGATTAAATCTATATATCCACCCCACTTCTCTTATCGTGAGGTATGAACTTAGATTTGTGGTAATGAACTCATTATTGAAAAAACTGTAATAGGGGTAGGAGAAATGCAAAGAAACAGAAAGCAATGCCCTGGTTGCGGGAAAAGGGCAATGTGAAGCTAAATGTGTTCTATAATTCACCAATATATAGGAAGGAGCAGAGATATTATTGTAACGAATGTAAAGAGTTGTTTAGGGATGAACTTACAGAGGAGCAATATATAATATCCCAATGGAGCCAATATTAACTCGATTATCTTCATAGCCATGGAAATTAAATCCAACATCGGATATTGTCTAGTTTTCAATTATTCTATCTAGGCCACTTTCCAGACCATCAAGAGTTGACGATGCAATAGCTTCCGCTTGGTCAATTAATGGGACGACCAAAGGAAAAAGAGTTCGCAATACTACTCTTCGTTGATTTCCATGTTCACGAAGGCCATGAACGAATCCCTTTCCAACAGCAGCTACTATCTTAGTGTCGGGTGGTGGCACTTGAATTTTTATACCAGTCATATAATTCTCACCTCTTTATTTTACTGCATATGCAGTAATAAGTACCGCGACCGAAGTATTTATTAATTGTGGTAGCGATTAAGTAGCATGGCTGTTGAGGCGGTCTGTTTAAGTTGTTGGCGGGTAATCCAAGCTAGATCAACACCAACTATAAGTCATATGTGTGGTCATTGCAAATGTCGCACAGTAATTCCGTTTTCCCTTCTCGTTCGTGCTGTAGATGGTGCACGAAGATGGTTGGTAGCTCAATCTTCCCCCTTTCCTATTCTTACGAGTGGTTCAGTTCTTATCCAGGAAAGTGATGTTATAGCAGATATTCTCGCTCATACGTATTTCCCTAAGGGAATTGAAATATTAAATAAGATTGTTATTATGGCCAAGAATTATGAAGAATCATCGCTCTCTCTTCAAGATCATGTCCTCATCTGTATTCGCCAAATACAACGTGAACAACAACCTTGATGTTATAGTCAACGGTATTTACAGGATATATAAAAATTGAATTTATTATTTCATAATCCTGCCAAAATAGCAAATATAAATATGAGAATCAATACAATCAATATAATTATTAACAACCAGAACCACCATTGTTCGAAAATAGAAACTTCCTCACCCTTGGGATCCTCTCCATCTTCCGTTCCGTCCCCGTCATCTTGTGATGTTTCCTTTTCTACAGTAAAACTATAGTAATCTGTCGGAGCATTAT